>NZ_JBDYQK010000023.1:0-90652 GCF_043832615.1 Klebsiella sp. KE9456 | reverse complement strand
TTGTCCGAAGACATTAAGAATCCATGTCACTTTGAGTGCCCACACAGATTGTCTGATAAATTGTTAAAGAGCAGTTGCGACGCGCTTCAGCGCTCTGTCGCGAGGTGGCGTATAATACGCTTTCCTCATTCAGAGTCAAGCGTTAATTTTTGCTTTTCTCTGTCGGTTTTCACGATGACTTTTCACCGCTGAACCCCGCTGACCCGGCGGCTTGCGTGCCGTTGTTCCGTGTCAGTGGAGGCGCATTATAGGGAGTAATTCCGGTGTGACAAGGGGGTAATTGCAAAAAACTTTTCGTTCGCTCAAATTTACATCACTCAGGGAATTTCGCATGCTATTTTCTGGTCATTTGCGCAATCTCCTGCGCAAATCGCCCAACCTGCTGCCAGTCGGTATACACGACCTCTTTACGGACATCCGTTTCACCGCCAGTCATCTTCATAATAAGACGAATCATAAAGCGATCGTACCAACGATAACGCGGATAGCGGAGTGCGCCGGCAAACACCGCGCTACGCTGCGGTTTCCACGGCGAATTGAGCAAAAACTTGCGCGTATAGCTATTAGTTTGCGGAGTACGTTTCTCTGGTTTACGCGCCACAAGATTAACCGAAAAAAAGGCCCCCGGTAGAGACTGCAGAGACTGGAGGTGTTTTTTCACAAATCGCCCTAGCGCCGGATGAAAGTGGCCATAACGAATTGATGCGCCAATCACGACGCGATCGTATTGCGACCATTCGATATCATGAGTACGGTTCAGGTCAACCGTATCCGTATCAATCCCCTGCTCTTTTAATTCGGATGCCAGAAAAGAGGCTATTTCGTGCGTCTGTCCGTCACGGGTAGAGAATAGAATCAAAGTTTTCACAGACACTCCTGTTATTCGCGCCAGAAAGTCGGAGTAAATAGCACCAGTAGGGTGAATACTTCCAGACGCCCAAACAGCATATTAGCAATCAGGATCCATTTCGCGACTGGATTCATTGTCGCAAAGTTATCCGCTACCACGCCCAACCCGGGTCCAAGGTTATTCAACGTCGCTACGACTGAAGCAAAAGCAGAAAAATCATCCACGCCGGTAGCGATAATCGCGAGCATACTGATGATAAACACCAGCGCATAAGCGGAGAAGAATCCCCAGACGGCTTCCAGGATACGCTCCGGCAGCGCACGGTTCCCGAGTTTAATACTGTATACCGCATTAGGGTGTACCAGCCGTTTAAGCTCACGGTTGCCCTGTTTGAAGAGCAACAGGATACGAATGACTTTCAAACCACCGCCGGTCGACCCGGCGCAACCGCCAATAAAAGCCGAACATAGCAACAACACCGGCAGAAACAGCGGCCAGCGCGCGATACTGTCGGTAGTGAAGCCAGCCGTTGTCGCCATTGATACCACCTGAAAGAACGCCTGATTCAAGGTCGTTAGCGGGGACCCGTATACGTTATGCAGCCACAACACCAGAGTACAAATTACCACCAGCGTTAACTGCACACCGATAAACATACGGAACTCCGGATCGCGCCAGTAAACTTTCAGGCTACGTCCGCTGAGCAATGAAAAGTGCAGACCGTAGTTACAGCCCGATATCAGCAAGAAAATTGCAATAATGGAGTTAATTGTCGGGCTATTAAAATAGCCCACGCTGGCATCATGGGTGGAAAACCCGCCAATCGCGATAGTAGAGAAGCTATGGCCAATAGCATCGAATGCCGGCATTCCGGCAAACCACAGCGCCAACGCACAAGCAATTGTCAGTAACACATAGATAAGCCATAGCGTTTTGGCCGTCTCAGCAATTCGCGGCCGCATTTTGTGATCTTTCAACGGCCCCGGCATCTCCGCCCGATACAGCTGCATTCCGCCGACGCCCAGTATGGGCAGTATCGCCACCGCCAGCACGATGATCCCCATCCCGCCAAACCATTGCAGCATCTGACGATAGAAAAGAATAGCATGGGGTAAGGAATCGAGTCCCACCAGGGTCGTGGCACCGGTCGTTGTCAGACCTGAGAAGGATTCAAAAAACGCGTCCGTGACCGTCAGATTCGGCTGTTCCGCAAAGATAAACGGCAGCGCCCCCACGCTCCCCAGCACGGTCCAGAAAAGGACGACAATCAAAAATCCCTCACGGGATTTCAGTTCGCCTTTTTCACTACGGTTAGGCCACCATAATAGTGAGCCAATCGCCAGCGCGACAAAAAAGGTCTGGGTAAACGCCCGCCCCGCACCATCACGGTATATCAGAGCCACTAATCCCGGGAGGATCATCGTTCCCGAAAACAAAATAACCAGCAATCCAACGATTCGGGTTATCGCGCGAAAATGCATCTCTGGCGCTTCCTTTGATATGCAAAAAAAATCAGGTGGGGATTATTCGTCAATCTTCAGTAATTGCAACGAACCACGACTAAAATCAGCCAGCTTTGCTGAAAATAGCGCCACTTCAGCCTGGGGAAGCGCCACGCGCAACTGAACAGACGCCAGGTATTCGCTTTCAACAATTTTCCCTGAGAACTGAGCCAACAGCGTTTCAACCCCGGCTAACTGCCCATATTCACACTGCAACGTATATGCGGTCAGCGGCGTCTTGCGCAGGGTTGTTAGCTGAGCAAGCGCCTGATGAACGCCGCCGCCGTAGGCTTTCACCAGACCGCCGGTGCCAAGCAGAATACCACCGTAGTAACGCACGACGACAGCGGTTATCTCACCGACGCCGCTGCCCATAAGCTGAGCCAGCATCGGTTTCCCCGCGGTTCCCGCCGGTTCGCCATCATCGGAAAAACCCAACTGTTGTGAATCATTCGGCGGCCCCGCCACCCACGCCACACAGTGGTGGCGGGCATCTGGATGCCCGGCTCTGACAAACTCCACAAACGCCTTTGCCGCCGCTACGCCGTTGGTATGCGCTAACAACGTAATAAAGCGGCTCTTTTTGATCTCTTCAACAAAGGTGACCGGCGCGGCCGGTATCAACCAGCTTTCCATTACGCCAGTTTCAGATCGCGTGTCATATTCTCGACGCTGTTTTCGTGGATCACCACGTTATCTTCAATACGGATGCCGCCAAACGGTTTCAGCGCTTCGATTTTCTGCCAGTTAAAATGTTTGCTGAACGGCCCTTCGCGCCACGGCGCCAGCAGCGATTCGATAAAGTAAATACCCGGCTCAATGGTCAGCACCATCCGCGGTTGCAGCACGCGGGTGCAGCGCAGGTATGGGTATTTCGACGGCGCGGCCAGATGCGTCCCGGTATCGTCCTGCATAAAGCCTGCGACATCATGGACCTGCAGGCCCAGTTGATGACCAATACCGTGCGGCATAAATGGCCCGGTCAGGTCATTTTCCACCATCGCCTCTTCGCTCATATCTTTGACTATTTGATGCTTACGCAACAATTTGGCAATGCGCTGATGGAACTGGATATGATAGTCCACATAGCTAACGCCCGCTTTCATGGTGCTAATCAACGCCAACTGTTCATCGTTGACGTCTTTAATCAACTGCGCATAGTCATTATCGCTATGCGCCGCCCAGGTGCGCGTCAAATCAGCCGCGTAACCGTTATATTCTGCGCCAGCGTCCAGCAGGAAGCTGCGTATCTCCGCAGGTGCGCGGGAATCCAGTTTAGTGTAATGCAGTACAGCGGCATGCTCGTTCAGCGCCACAATATTAGCGTAAGGCACATCAATATCGCGATGGCCTGTCGCCGTCAAATAGGCCTGATTGATATCAAACTCGCTCATACCGGAACGAAACGCCTCTTCGGCCGCCCGATGACCATTAACCGCTGACTTTTGTGCTTCACGCATACAAGCCAGCTCGTAGTCCGTTTTATAAGAGCGATAGTAGTGCAGATAATCAATAACCCCTTTCGGATTGATTTTATCCGCGGCAATGTCTAACCCCAGCGCACGTTCCGCTACCGGCCCGATATAAGCGATGTTGCCGCGCGCCGCAGGCAACTGGCTACCAATACCGTCGGCTTTCGGCAAGGCGATCACATCCACTTCTTCCGTCCAGAATGAAGTCGGCAGCGGCTCCACGTTATGCCAGTAATCAACCGGTAGATAGAACCACAGTTTCGGTTTGTTAACACCGTCCACCAACAGCCAGCAGTTAGGGACCTGCGTAACCGGTACCCAGGCTTTGAATTGGGGGTTGACCTTGAACGGATAGGGATGATCGTCAAGAAAAACATTGAACAGTTCGCCGGAGTGGATCAGCAACGCATCCAGCTTGAAACGGGCCAGAACATCGCGAGTACGCTCTTGTAAAGTAACGATATGATTTTTATAGAGACCGGCCAGTGATTCCATCTTTTTATCCTTTGATTTTATTGGATCGTGATGCTTCGCATCTTAGCACATTGACCTGAAGCGGGGGGATTTCCACCGGATGTGATCAGATCTGCATTTATTTAAAGACTAATTTGCAATTTCTTAACATAAATCCCACACTCCGGATCATCTGGTATGACCAGATTACCTTGCGGATTCAGGAGACTGACATGCTTTACAAAGGCGACACCCTGTACCTCGACTGGCGGAAAGATGGCATTGCCGAACTGGTTTTCGCTGCCCCCGGCTCGGTCAACAAGCTCGATACCGCAACCGTCGCCAGCCTCGGCCAGGCGCTGGACGTACTCGAAAAACAAAAAGATCTTAAAGGGCTGCTGCTGCGCTCAGAGAAAGCAGCCTTTATTGTCGGTGCCGATATCACCGAATTCCTTTCGCTGTTCCAGGTGCCTGAAGAACAGCTCAGCCAGTGGCTGCACTTTGCCAACAGCGTCTTTAATCGCCTCGAAGATTTACCGGTGCCAACGCTTTCCGCCGTCAACGGCTATGCGCTGGGCGGCGGCTGCGAGTGCGTACTGGCGACCGATTATCGTCTGGTGACGCCGGATCTGCGCATTGGCCTGCCAGAAACGAAGCTGGGCATCATGCCGGGCTTTGGCGGTTCTGTCCGTATGCCGCGTATGCTGGGCGCTGACAGCGCGCTGGAAATTATTGCTGCCGGGAAAGACATCGGCGCTGAGCAGGCGCTGAAAATCGGCCTGGTCGACGGTATCGTGAAACCGGAGAAACTGCTTGATGGCGCAATAGCGGTATTACGTCAGGCGATTGACGGCTCACTGGACTGGAAAGCCAAACGCCAGCCGAAGCTGGAACCGTTGAAGCTCAGTAAAATTGAAGCGGCGATGAGCTTTACCATCGCCAAAGGCATGGTGGCGCAGACGGCCGGGAAGCATTACCCCGCCCCGATGACCGCCGTGAAAACGATCGAAGCCGCCGCACGCTTTGGCCGTGAAGAAGCGCTGAATCTGGAAAATAACAGCTTTGTCCCGCTGGCGCATACCAATGAAGCCCGCGCGCTGGTCGGTATCTTCCTCAACGATCAGTTCGTGAAAGGTAAAGCGAAAAAGCTGACCAAAGACGTTGAAACACCGAAGCAGACAGCTGTACTGGGCGCCGGTATTATGGGCGGCGGCATCGCTTACCAGTCAGCCTGGAAAGGCGTGCCGGTGATCATGAAAGATATCAACGACAAATCCCTGACGCTGGGCATGACCGAAGCGGCCAAACTGCTGAATAAGCAACTGGAACGCGGCAGGATCGACGGCCTGAAACTGGCGGGCGTGATTTCAGCGATTCACCCAACGCTGGACTACGCCGGTTTTGATCGCGTTGATGTGGTGGTCGAAGCGGTCGTGGAAAACCCGAAAGTGAAGAAAGCGGTACTGGCGGAGACCGAAGACAACGTCCGCCCGGATACCGTGCTGGCGTCGAATACGTCCACCATTCCCATTAGCGAACTGGCAAGCGCGCTGAAGCGCCCGGAAAACTTCTGCGGCATGCACTTCTTTAACCCGGTACACCGGATGCCGCTGGTTGAAATCATTCGCGGCGAGAAAAGCTCGGATGAAACCATCGCGAAAGTCGTCGCCTGGGCAAGCCGTATGGGCAAAACGCCGATTGTGGTCAACGACTGCCCCGGCTTCTTTGTTAACCGCGTATTGTTCCCGTATTTCGCCGGTTTCAGCCAGCTACTGCGCGACGGCGCCGATTTCCGCAACGTCGACAAAGTGATGGAGAAACAGTTTGGCTGGCCGATGGGCCCGGCTTATCTGCTGGATGTGGTCGGGATTGATACCGCGCATCATGCGCAGGCAGTTATGGCAGCCGGTTTCCCACAGCGTATGCAGAAAGATTATCGTGATGCCATCGACGCGCTGTTTGACGCCAGCCGCTATGGTCAGAAAAACGGTCTCGGCTTCTGGCGCTATAAAGAAGACAGCAAAGGTAAGCCGAAGAAAGAAGAAGATGCGGCCGTGGACAGCCTGCTGGCAGAGGTCAGCCAGCCGAAGCGCGACTTCAGCGACGAAGAGATTATCGCCCGCATGATGATTCCGATGGTCAACGAAGTGGTGCGCTGTCTGGAAGAAGGCATCATCGCCAGTCCGGCAGAAGCGGATATGGCGCTGGTTTACGGTCTGGGCTTCCCTCCGTTCCACGGCGGCGCGTTCCGCTGGCTGGATACGCTCGGCAGCGCAAAATATCTCGATATGGCGCAGCAGTATCAGCACCTCGGCCCACTCTATGAAGTGCCGGAAGGTCTGCGTAACAAAGCGCGCCATAACGAACCGTACTATCCCCCAGTTGAGCCAGCCCGCCCGGTTGGCGACCTGAAAACGGCTTAAGGAGTCACAATGGAACAGGTTGTCATTGTCGATGCAATTCGCACCCCGATGGGCCGTTCAAAGGGCGGCGCATTTCGTAACGTGCGGGCAGAAGATCTCTCCGCACACTTAATGCGCAGTCTGCTGGCGCGTAATCCCGCGCTGGAAGCAACCGCTATCGACGACATTTACTGGGGCTGCGTGCAACAGACGCTGGAGCAGGGTTTTAACATCGCCCGCAACGCCGCGCTACTGGCTGAAATCCCCCACTCCGTTCCGGCGGTCACCGTTAACCGTCTGTGTGGTTCCTCCATGCAGGCGCTGCACGATGCCGCACGGATGATCATGACCGGCGACGCGCAGGCGTGCCTGATTGGCGGCGTGGAGCATATGGGTCATGTGCCAATGAGTCATGGCGTCGATTTCCATCCCGGCCTGAGCCGCAACGTCGCCAAAGCCGCCGGGATGATGGGGCTGACGGCAGAAATGCTTTCCCGTATGCACGGCATCAGCCGTGAAATGCAGGATGCGTTTGCCGCACGTTCACACGCCCGCGCCTGGGCCGCCACGCAGTCCGGCGCATTTAAAAACGAGATCATCCCGACCGGCGGTCATGACGCCGACGGCGTGCTGAAGCAGTTTAGCTACGACGAAGTCATCCGCCCGGAGACCACCGTCGAAGCGCTGTCGACTCTGCGCCCCGCGTTTGATCCGGTCAGCGGCACCGTGACCGCAGGCACTTCTTCCGCCCTCTCCGATGGCGCAGCCGCCATGCTGGTAATGAGCGAAAGCCGTGCGCATGAACTGGGTCTGCAACCACGCGCCCGCATTCGTTCAATGGCGGTTGTCGGTTGTGATCCCTCAATTATGGGTTACGGCCCGGTTCCGGCATCAAAACTGGCGCTGAAAAAAGCAGGGATTGCCGCCAGCGATATCGATTTGTTTGAAATGAACGAAGCGTTTGCCGCGCAGATCCTGCCGTGTATAAAAGATCTGGGACTGATGGAGCAGATTGACGAGAAGATCAACCTCAACGGCGGCGCGATCGCACTGGGCCACCCGCTGGGTTGTTCCGGGGCGCGCATCAGCACCACGCTGTTGAATCTGATGGAGCGCAAAGACGCCCAGTTTGGCCTGGCGACGATGTGTATCGGATTAGGTCAGGGTATCGCGACAGTATTTGAGCGAGTTTAATCATAGCGCGTTATTTATTGCAGGCCGGGCAAGCGAAGCGCCCCCGGCGACCATGCCGGATGACGACGCTCAGGCGTCTTATCCGGCCTACAACGCAAATGCCACTCTATACCCTAAATTATTCGAGTTGCAGGAAGGCGGCGACGCAGTGAATCCCCGGGAGCGTACTCCAGTACGTGACTGGGGTGAACGAGGAAAGCCAACGCACATGCAACTTGAAGTATGACGGGTATATAACAATGTAGTTGCCGTTCTTCCCGCCTGTCAGGGGATCACCGCAGCATCCGGGCGAAAACCCGGATGCGCTGATATCGACAATCAGATAAAGGCAAACGCATCGCCAAACAGGCGATCTTCCTGCGCGTTGCGCTCATTGCAGAACAGGTCGCGCGCGATTTTCGCCATCTCAAAACGACCGGCAATATAGATATCATGCTCCGCCAGCGTACCGTAATCCTGCAAGACTGCGGTTAATACCGTCCCAGAGCGGCCTCGCCAGCCTTCTTCCGGCTGTTCAACCACCGGCTCAACGCGCAAATTAGGGTGTTTAACGGAAAGCGCTTCCAGCTCAACGAGATCGTAGAGATGCTTCTCTTCCCGTCCCCCCCAGTAAATAGCAATATCGCGGTTGGGATTACGCGCCAGCGCGGTGAGCAAAATCGAACGCACATATGAGAAGCCCGTTCCGCCAGCGATCAAAATCAATGGACGATCCTCATCGTCGCGCAGCCAGGCTTCGCCATGCGGCATATCAACCACGATTTCACGCTCTTTCAGGATACGATCCATCACCGCCATCGCATACAGGTTAAGTTCAGATGCACCGATATGCAGTTCGATAAACTCATGTTCCGCAGGCGTAGAAGCCATCGAGAATGGGCGCTTATCGCGCTCATCCATCACCACCATCAGATACTGGCCCGCACGGAAGGAAAACGCCGCTTCCGGCACTAATCGAACACGATACACGGTATCGGTAATCGCCTCCACCGAGGTCACTTTACAGCTTAAGGTTGTCATGCTTTCCCTCTATCGGGTCTATTGTGCAAAACAGCGGCGTAGCCCCGCTTCCTGTTATTTTAAGATGGCCAGTTCATCCCAGATGGCGTCAACGCGCGCCGTCACTTCAGGATCTTTCTTAATGGGATGCCCCCACTCGCGCTGGGTTTCACCAGGCCATTTATTTGTGGCATCCAGCCCCATTTTTGAACCCAAACCGGAGACCGGTGAGGCAAAATCCAGATAATCAATTGGCGTGTTTTCTACCAGAACCGTATCACGTGCCGGATCCATGCGAGTAGTTATTGCCCAAATCACGTCATTCCAGTCACGGGCATTCACATCGTCATCACAGACGATGACGAACTTGGTGTACATAAACTGGCGCAGGAACGACCAGACGCCCATCATTACACGTTTCGCATGACCCGCGTATTGCTTCTTCATCGTGACGACCGCCAGGCGATAGGAACACCCTTCTGGCGGCAGATAAAAATCAACAATTTCAGGGAACTGCTTTTGCAGAATCGGCACAAACACTTCATTCAGCGCCACCCCCAGTACCGCCGGTTCATCAGGCGGCCGTCCGGTGTAGGTCGAATGGTAAATAGCATCTTCACGCTGGGTTATGTGCGTCACGGTAAAGACCGGGAAATTATCCACTTCATTGTAATAGCCGGTATGGTCGCCATACGGGCCTTCCGCCGCCATTTCCCCGGCCTCAATATACCCTTCCAGCACGATCTCCGCGCTGGCGGGCACGTCAAGATCGTTAGAGATGCATTTCACCACTTCGGTTTTCGTTCCGCGCAGGAGGCCAGCAAACGCATACTCGGAAAGGGTGTCAGGAACAGGCGTCACCGCGCCAAGTATCGTTGCCGGATCGGCACCCAGCGCCACAGAAACCGGGAAACGTTCACCAGGATGCGCCGCGCACCATTCCTGAAAATCCAGTGCGCCACCGCGATGAGATAGCCAGCGCATAATCAGTTTATTTTTGCCAATCAGTTGCTGACGATAAATCCCCAAATTTTGCCGCTCTTTATGCGGACCACGGGTTACCGTCAGTCCCCATGTGATGAGCGGCGCGGCATCTTCCGGCCAGCAGGTCATGATTGGGATACGCGTCAGATCTACGGCATCGCCCTGAATGATTTTCTGTTGACATGGCGCCCCGCGCAAACGCTTAGTCGGCATATTCAGCACTTGCCTGAATTGCGGCATTTTATCAAACAGATCGCGGAACCCCTTTGGCGGCTCCGGCTCTTTAAGAAACGCCAGAAGTTTACCCACTTCACGCAGCGAACTCACATCCTCCTGCCCCATACCCAGCGCCACACGCCGTGGCGTGCCAAAAAGGTTGCACAGCACCGGCATCGAATACCCCTTAGGGTTTTCAAACAGCAAAGCCGGGCCACCCGCGCGCAAAGTGCGATCGGCAATTTCGGTAATCTCCAGGTGGGGATCGATTGGCAGGGAAATCCGTTTCAATTCCCCCTGCTGCTCCAGTAATGTCAGAAATTCGCGTAGATCGTGGTATTTCATGGCGTTGTTATTGGCCTCTGTACAGGCGACTGATTATACGGTGTTCGCCGGAGCGATGCTGCACTTTTGTTAAATTAGCGTGAAAGTACGCTGATATTTAGTTTTCATCCGCAATGATTTCGCGATCGCCCGGGCTTTTGCTATGCTTGCTGCCAGTAGAATGGAAAGAGTCATTATGCAAGCCTGGTATTTACTTTATTGCAAACGTGGGCAGCTTGAACGCGCCCAGGAACATCTTGAACGGCAGGCTGTCAATTGCCTGATGCCCATGATCGAACTGGAAAAAATCATCCGCGGTAAACGCACGATGGTCAGCGAGCCCCTGTTCCCAAACTATCTGTTTATCGAGTTCGATCCGGAAGTGATTCATACCACTACCATCAGCGCGACTCGTGGTGTAAACAGCTTTGTACGTTTTGGCGCATTGCCTGCCATCGTGCCGTCCACTGTCATTCACCAGCTTTCCATTTACAAACCGGAAGGCATTACCGACCCGGAAACGCCGTATGAAGGCGACAACGTGCTGATTACTGACGGCGCATTTGAGGGCTTACAGGCAATCTTTACCGAACCGGATGGTGAATCTCGTTCTATGCTGCTGTTGAACCTGCTGAACAAACAGGTACTGCAGAGCGTCAAAAATACGGATTTTTATAAAATCTGACACCGTTTCGTTTATTTAAAAGCGCACGCCAAAAAGTCTTCTGGCGTTAGCATCGGTCATCTCTTCCAGCCACCGGGCTTCCTCCCCGCGCCATCCCGCGATACTGGTCAGAATATGCGGCAGGTATGCGGGTTCATTGCGGCGGGAAGAGGGCTTTGGCCGCATATCCCGCGGCAACAGATACGGCGCATCGGTCTCAATCAGCAAACGCGCTGCCGGAATGTCGGCCAGTAATTCTCGCAGTTCCAGCCCCCGACGCTCGTCGCACACCCAACCGGTAATACCAATAAATAAACCGCGATCCACGCATTCACGCATCTCTTCGCGGCTGCCGGTAAAACAGTGCAGTACCGTGCCAGGAAGTTTCTCAAGCCAGGGGGTTAATAGCGCCAGAAAGCGCTCGTGCGCATCGCGACAGTGCAAAAATACCGGCATCGACAACTCAGCCGCCAGCGCCAGCTGGGCGCTAAATGCCGCTTCCTGCTCGCGGGGCGTCGAAAAGTTTCGGTTGAAATCCAGTCCACACTCACCAACAGCAACGACTTCCGGTTCATGGGCCAGCGCAAAAACCGACGCCGCAATCGACTCCGTCCAGGTGCTGCTGTCGTGGGGATGAACACCGGCAGTTGACCAACATCCGGAATAACGGCGCGCCATCTGCTGAGCCTGTTCACTTTCATGCAGATTGGTTCCCGTTAGCAGCATACCGGTAACGCCTGCCGCCCGGGCGCGAGAAACAACCTCATCGCGGTCGCGTGAAAACTGCGGGCTGGTCAAATTTACGCCGATATCAAACATCATTACCCTTATATGACAACCGCCCTGACGGGCGGCTGGTCTTTATTCTTCTTTGCCCTGCGCCTCTTCGGCGGCGGCATCTTCATCACGCGTCAGGCGTTTACCGGTATAGAAGCGCGCACAGAAGACCCCGACTTCAAACAGACAGTACATCGGAATCGCCAGCAGGGTTTGCGAGAACACATCCGGCGGCGTCAGCAGCATTCCGATGACGAACGCCCCGACCAGTACGTAGGGCCTTTTTTTACGCAAGTCCTCCGGCGTGGTTACCCCCATCCAGCACAGCAGCACAATCGCCACAGGCACCTCGAACGAGACGCCAAAGGCGATAAATAGCGCCATAACAAAATCGAGATAGCTACGGATATCGGTAGAAACTTGTACGCCTTGCGGTGCCGCGTGGGTCAGAAAACCAAATGCCAGCGGGAAAACAACGAAATAGGCAAAGGCCATGCCGATGTAGAATAGCAGCGTACTGGAGATGAGAAGCGGCATCACCAGCCGACGCTCATGCTTATACAGCGCTGGAGCAACAAAGGCCCAGACCTGATACAGAATGACCGGTACCGACAAAATTATCGACACCATAAAGGTCAGTTTGATCGGGGTGAAGAAGGGCGAGGCAACGTCAGTCGCGATCATTGTCGCCCCAACCGGCATCTGCCGAATCAGCGGCGCGGAAACCAGTTGATAGATATCGTTGGCAAAATAAACCAGTGCCAGAAAAATCACCAGTATGGCAAGAATGCTGTTGATCAAGCGCTTGCGCAGCTCAATCAGATGCGTAATTAGCGGTTGAGTATCGTCTACGCCCATTTTTACTGTTTATCACTCGATGCTGGGGAGGAGGTGTCGGAAACTGGCACAGTCACTTTTTCTTTCGCCGGCGGGAATTCAGTCCCAGAGACGAGAGGCTCTGCCGCAACGTTTTCAGGGGCATGCTCCGGCGCGCTGGCCTGATGTTCAGCCGTAGCCGGCGTCACGTCCTTGCGCAGCGTTTCGCTCGCCTTCACTACCGGGTTATGGATAGTGTTGGCTTCGTCGCTGGCTTTTTCAGGATCGTGGACAGAATAGGAGCGCTTCATAGATTCCGCTGCTTCACGCAGCTCATCCATAGACGCTTTCAGCTCGGGCGTCAGGTTATCCAGGCTGGCCTTTTCCACTTTCTTCAGGCTTTCCTGAAACTCCTGCAGTTTTAATTCCTGGGTTATCTCATTCTGTACAGTTGCCGCCAGAGACCGCAGTGTACGAATCCAGCTGGCGACCTTTTTTACCGCGACAGGAAGTCGCTGTGGCCCCAAAACGATGAGGCCAATCACGAATACCAGCAGTAATTCACTAAAACCGATATCGAACACGAATTACACCTGCTCTTTGTCGTGGCGTTTAGTTTCATCTTTCCTGGCATCATCCGGTTTATCGGCAAGGGTTTTCGCCGTGAAGTCTGCATCAGGCGCTGATTTTTCGGACTTATCATCGTCGCTCATGGCCTTTTTAAAGCCTTTAATCGACGCGCCTAAATCCGAGCCGAGCGAACTCAGTTTTTTTGTCCCAAAAAGCAGGACTACGATGACGACAACGATGAGTAACTGCCAAATACTGATCCCACCCATACACATTCCTCAATGACAAATGATGAATTATTAGGACGCAATATACACGTTATGCGTAATGATAAAGGAGACAGCCGTCATTTCGTCTTTCGCCAGCCAATAAGCCAGGTTACAACGCCAGCGGCCATCAGCCAGGCTGGCATCATGCCCCACTCAGGACGGTAGATGAATAACAGCGTACCACTGAGTAATAAAACAGCGCCTATACCAAACAGATAACGGGACTGCCCCTGGCGCACGTGTCGCCCCTGGAGGTCGCGCGCAATGGCATCGACGCTATTCTGCAACTGCTTGCTTTGCTGCAGGCTCTGGTACACCAGCTCAGGTATTTCCGGCATTCTCTCAATCCAGAACGGCGCCTTTTCTTTAAACGCGCGAACCAGAGCCGGAATGCCAACCTGCTCTTTAATCCACGACTCAAGGAACGGCTTCGCCGTTTTCCACAAGTCTAACTGAGGATAGAGCTGGCGGCCTACCCCTTCTACGTAAAGTAATGTCTTCTGTAACAGCACCAGCTGCGGCTGCACTTCCATATTGAAGCGTCGGGCCGTGTTAAACAGGTTCAACAACACATGACCGAACGAGATTTCCGCCAACGGTTTTTCAAAAATTGGCTCGCAGACGGTACGGATAGCGAACTCAAACTCTTCAACATTGGTATCCGGAGGAACCCAGCCGGAATCAACGTGCAGTTCAGCAACCTTACGATAATCGCGGTTGAAGAAGGCAATGAAATTTTCTGCCAGATAACGCTTATCTTCTTTGTTCAGCGAACCAACAATACCACAGTCAATACCAATGTACTGCGGGTTTTCCGGATGACTACGGCTGACAAAAATATTACCCGGATGCATATCGGCATGGAAGAAGCTGTCGCGGAAAACCTGAGTGAAGAAAACCTGTACCCCGCGCTCAGCCAGCAGCTTCATGTTAGTACCCTGTGCCTCCAGAGCGGCGACATCGGAAACCGGGATCCCGTAAATCCGCTCCATGACCATCATGCCCTCGCTACAGTAGTCGGAATAGACTTCCGGAACATAAAGCATCGGGCTATCTTCAAAATTACGACGAAGTTGAATAGCGTTCGCCGATTCCCGAAGCAGGTTGAGTTCATCAAGCAGCGTTTTTTCGTATTCGCGAACCACTTCCTGCGGGCGAAGGCGGCGACCGTCGGGCAACAGATGGGGTACCCAGCGGGCGAGGCGGTAGATGAGCTTCATATCTGCCTTGATAACCGGCACGATATCCGGGCGGATTACCTTAATCACAACCTCTTTCCCGTTTTCTTTCAGACGGGCGGTATGGACCTGGGCAATAGAGGCAGAAGCAAGCGGTTCGATGGAAAAATCATCAAACCAGGCGTCAATCGGTAACCCCCCCATCGCTTGCTCAATCTGCTTTTTAGCCTGATGACCGTCAAACGGCGCGACGCGATCCTGCAGCATCGCCAACTGATCGGCGATATGTGGCGGGAACAGGTCGCGACGAGTCGAGAGCATCTGGCCAAACTTAATCCACACCGGCCCCAGTTCTTGTAGCGCAAGGCGTAAACGCTCGCCAAGAGGTTTATCTTTATGGCGGTTTGGCATCCAGAACAACATCCGCCGCCAGATTCGCAACGGCAGCGTGATTCGCATTTTGGGGATGAGCTCATCAAGCCCGTAGCTCAAAAAAGTGTGGATGATGAAATACAGTCGCCGTAATTCTCCTGGCGTCATTTGCCCTCCAGCGTTTCCAGCCGTTTTTCCAGCACGGCCAGCTCTCGTTCTACCGCATCGCTTTCCTCAGCAAACCAGGCCAGTTCCAGCGGGCCCGGCGCCAGGCGCCACTCTTCGGTAATCGCCTCTGCAATATAGTGCTGCTGGCGTTGAACGCCATGAAGAAAAAAACGAGCGCCGCCGCGGAAGACTTTACTAAAGCCTTCGGCAACAACATCGCCCGTGTACGGCGCCAGCAGTTCAGCCGGGTCAAACTCTGCCAGATCGCACAGCATGATAGTATTCTGTACAACCTGCAGGTCGCCCTGCACTTCAAGATCGCCGCTACGAATCAATGACGTGAGCTGCTGGCGGTTGCGCAGTTGCGGGAGAACGCTAAAACGCGTCATTACGGTACAGTCAGACTCACCTTCCCATGCCCCCAGCACATCCACCTGGCGTTCGCTAAAAACCAACACAATAGGATCGGAAAGTTCTTGTAGCTCAACGCGCAACACTTTCCCCAACAGGCGCTGGCGGGCGGGTTTAAGCGCCCTGTCGCGCCAAAGAAAGGTATTGAGAACCGTCTCCAGGCCGGCGGTAACCAGTGGTTTGAAAGGCATAGCGTCCCCCTGTCAGAACTTATAACCGCGGTGCAGCGCAACGATACCTGCCGTCAGGTTGTAATAATCGACGCTTTCAAAACCTGCGTCCTGCATCATGGCTTTCAGGGTGTCCTGATCGGGGTGCATTCGGATAGATTCAGCAAGATAACGATAGCTTTCAGCATCTTTAGCGACCAATTCCCCCACTCGCGGCAGTATATGGAAAGAGTAGGCGTCATAGGCCTTGCTAAGCGGCTCAATAATCGGTTTCGAGAATTCCAGCACCAGCAGGCGACCGCCCGGTTTCAGCACACGATACATGGATCGCAGCGCTTTTTCTTTATCGGTGACATTACGCAGGCCAAATGAAATGGTAATGCAATCAAAAGTATTGTCCGCAAAAGGAAGCGCTTCCGCGTTAGCCTGGACATATTCGACATTGCCGACGATGCCAGTATTACGCAGCTTCTCACGGCCCATTTTCAGCATAGAGTCGTTGATATCCGCCAGCATTACACGGCCGTTTTCGCCGACCAGACGCGAGAATTTCGCCGTCAGATCGCCCGTACCACCGGCCAGATCCAGCACCGTTTGCCCTCGACGCACGCCGCTGCAGTCGATGGCGAAACGCTTCCACAAACGATGAATACCGAACGACATCAGATCGTTCATCACATCATATTTTGCGGCGACAGAATGAAATACATGCGCAACCATGTCAGCTTTCTGTTCTTTGGCAACTGTCTGAAAGCCAAAATGGGTCGTTTCTTGTGAATCCTCAACCATCTCAATGCCTGCTTGCTTATTAAGAAAATGTACGTTGAGTGTAACAGGTTTAGCGCACTTCCCATACGCTTCAACGTGTCTGAGCGCGCTTCTCATGCCTTGCCGCAGCAGCAGATTCTGATGAACATTCATTATCTTCCGGTGAGTTAGCATCGCCTGTAAGGCGATATTTATCATCCTGTGCTGTCGCCTGTTCAACTAACTCCGGATTAATTCCACGCTTGATCTCCACGCCAAGACCACGGAATGATTCCGCCTGAACCAGCAAGTTGCCGCGCCCGGATGCGAGTTTTTTCATTGCCTGGCGGTAATTTTCCTGAGCTCTATCCAGGCTCTGGCCGATAGCTGACATATCATCGATAAATAAGCGCATTTTGTCATACAGACGCCCCGCCCTTTCAGCAATTTTCTGCGCGTTACGGCTCTGATGCTCATAGCGCCAGAGATTAGCGATGGTACGCAATGCCACCAGCAGCGTCGTCGGGCTCACTAGCATAATATTGTTCTTCAACGCTTCGCTAATCAGCTCCGGTTGACGATCGATTGCCAGCAGGAAGGCGGGCTCTACAGGGATAAACATCAGAACATAGTCGAGCGAGCGCAGCCCTGGCAGTTGCTGATAGTCTTTACGGCCCAGCAGGCGCATATGGTTACGCACCGAGGCAATATGCTCCTGCAGCGCCGCCTCACGACTGTAATCATCTTCAGCATTGAAGTAACGCTCGTAGGCCACCAGCGTCATCTTGGCATCAATAACCACATCTTTTCCCTGCGGCAGACGGACAATAACATCCGGCTGCATTCGTGCGCGGTTGTCCGTTTCGATACTCACCTGGGTTTGATATTCATGTCCTTCCCGCAGCCCTGATGCTTCCAGTACGCGGGTCAACACCACCTCGCCCCAGTTGCCCTGGGTTTTGTTATCGCCCTTCAGCGCGCGGGTCAGGTTTAGCGCTTCCTGGGCCATTTGCGCATTTAGCTGCTGAAGATTGCGGATTTCATGCGCCAGGGTGTGGCGCTCCCGCGCTTCCTGGCCAAAGCTATCCTGCACCTGGCGACGGAAGCCATCCAGTTGCTCGCGTAACGGCGTCAATAAGCTGTGCAAGCTCTGGCGATTCTGCTCATCAACGCGTCGATTACTGTGCTCAAATATGCGGTTTGCCAGATTTTCAAACTGTTCGCTAAGCCGCTGCTCGCTGTTAACCATCTGGCGGATTTTATCTTCCGCATGCAGTTGTGTGGATTCAAGGCGGGTTGTCACTTCACGAAGATCGGCCTCCAGCGAGGTGTTGATATCACGCAGGCTGCGCAGCTCATTATTCAGCAACGCGCACTCTTCTCGCCAGTGGGACTCTTGCGCCAGTTGCTGACGGGCCGCGCTCAGCTCAATATCCAGCTCGCGCCGCTCTTCTGTCAGATCGGCACGAATTTGATCGGCGTGCGCTTTCGTTGCCAGCCAGCCCACGATAATCCCCACGGCCAGCGCCACAACAGCACTAATAAGAATCGAGATATCCACAACGCCCCCTGCGGCAACCACATACAGCACAAAATAGAATTGTGCTGTACAAATGTCCAGTTGGGAAGGGTTTTCCTGAGAAGTTCTATGTAAAAGGCAGGGCCAGAACATCCAGCCCTGAGTAGAAAAGAGAAAATTACAGCAGGCGGCGCGCCGCTTCCACGACGATTTTCACCGCATCGCTTTCGGTTTGCTGCATGGTCTCTGCGTTCGGAATTTCCTGCTGGGTACGGTTTACGATAACTCCGGCAACCATCCCGGCACGCAGACCCTGGCTGGCACACATGGTCAGCAGGGTGGCGGATTCCATTTCATAGTTCATCACGCCCATCGCCTGCCACTCTTCCATTGAGCCTTTAAAACGGCTCACGACGCGCCCAGAGAAGGTATCGTAAC
The DNA here is from genome assembly GCF_043832615.1 of Klebsiella sp. KE9456. Lineage (NCBI taxonomy): Bacteria > Pseudomonadati > Pseudomonadota > Gammaproteobacteria > Enterobacterales > Enterobacteriaceae > Klebsiella > Klebsiella sp. KE9456. Next base: position 72,157 of record NZ_JBDYQK010000023.1, on the reverse strand, counting down.
GTTCCTGTCCCGGATAGAAGGTATCAGAGGAAGCCGTTACGCCAATATGCGTTGTCGCACCAACGGATTTCGCCGCTTCAACCAACGCGGTGGTGCATTCAAAATCAGCCACCGCCGGGAACTCCATAGGCGCAAAGTGCAGACTGGCGCCGTCCAGGCGAACGGAAGCGGTAGTCACCAGCACATCGCCGACATTAATGTGCGGCTGAATCGCGCCGGTAGTACCGATACGCAGAAAAGTACGGATGCCCAGTTGAGCCAGTTCTTCCACGGCAATAGAGGTCGATGGGCCGCCGATACCGGTAGAGCAGACAATCACCGCTTTACCCTCCAGCTCAGCCCGCCAGGTGGTGAATTCACGATGAGATGCCAGTTTAACTGGCTTATCCATCAGCGCGGCGATCTTTTCCACACGCTCAGGATCGCCAGGGACGATAGCCAGCGTAGCCCCTTGTAAATCATTTTTGGTGAGCCCGAGATGAAAGACATCAGACCTGGACATAAAAAACTCCTCTGTGGGTAGAATTATCAGCAGAAGCAAAACGGTACTTTACAGAAGCTACTGGTTCATTTTTGTGACCCTTATCACTATGAATTAAACTCATTGCAATAATTTTCCACGAAATAGTGATAAACATCACATTAACAAACTGAATCACAGAACCCTGAACAAAAGATAGCCGGTTTCGGGCACTGTGTTTGGCTAACGTCCTGTCCAGAGCAGCTATAGTTATTGATGCGCTAATACATTAAGGGTACGGAGAATGCCATGACGACAACCAAGCAAACCGGCTTTGCGCCTGCAGCCACGCCGCATGCCTCTACCGCTGTGCACACATCAGATGAGAACATCGTCTTCGGGGAGACATCTATCCCTTCCCAGGGGGATAACATGCCCGCATTCCATGCCCGTCCGGACAAGGTCGAAGGCCCACTGCCCGTCGTTATCGTTGTGCAGGAAATTTTCGGCGTGCACGAACATATTCGTGATATTTGCCGCCGTCTGGCGAAGGAGGGATATCTGGCTATCGCGCCAGAGCTGTACTTCCGCCAGGGCGATCCCAATGATTTTAGCGACATCCCTTCGCTATTCCAGGGACTCGTCCAAAAGGTACCGGACTCTCAAGTGCTGGCCGACCTCGATCACGTCGCCAGTTGGGCTTCCCGCAACGGTGGCGACGCCCATCGCCTGCTCATTACCGGCTTCTGCTGGGGCGGACGCATCACCTGGCTGTACGCCGCGCATAATCCGCAGCTCAAAGCCGCCGTTGCCTGGTACGGTAAACTGATTGGCGAGAAGTCGCTTAACTCGCCGAGGCATCCGGTAGATATCGCCGTTGATCTGAACGCCCCGGTGTTAGGGCTCTACGGCGCGAAAGATGACAGCATCCCGCAGGACACGGTAGAAACCATGCGTCAGGCGCTACGGGCCGCCAATGCCACGGCGGAAATCGTCGTGTATCCGCAGGCAGGTCATGCCTTTAACGCCGATTATCGCGCCAGCTACCATGAAGAGTCGGCGAAAGAGGGCTGGCAGCGAATGCTGGCATGGTTCGCGCAATATAGCGGGAAGCGCAGTTAACGATTAGCGATTGCCGATATGGCGGCTCACCATTCCGGCAATAGTCCCGTCCGCTATCCATAAAGAAAGACAGCGGCACACCCACTCATAGTGCTGCGGAGCGTTGCGCGGCACGCAAATGGCCTGACGTATCTGACTGAAATTGTCGGGCAAAATGCGAAACTGGGGATGGTCTCGCACGGCGCTTTCCAGCGGCTGGCGAATACCGGCCGCCATATCGCCTTCGCCAGCAATAAATGCGCGGATAGCATCCTGGGACGTGGCGTACTGGTGCAACGTCGCATGTTTTAATGTGCGGCTCAGATACAGCGCATAGGCCGCGCCTTTGCCGACGTTAATCACCACGCCTTCGCGATCCCTCTCCTGTACCGACTGTATCGTACTGCCGTTTTTAACGATTAATGAGCTTTCAATCGTGACGTAGGGAGGTGTAAAGCAGAGCCTGTCCTCCCGGGCCGGATCGATGGCGAGAAAGGCGATATCCCACTCCCCTTTCAACGCCACATCGACCACCTGTCCGGCCGTCGGCCAGGTAATAAACCGCGCTTCGCGCTGGCACTCTGCCGCCAGCATTTTCGCCAGTTCAACGGTTATCCCGCCCGGAGAACCATCCGGTAACACTGTCGCCAGAACCGGGTTACCCAGGTTAATGGCAAACCGCAAATCCCCTTCTTGCTCGTCGAGTTCACGCATCATTCACCTCCGGACAGTTAGCAGCAGATGCTTAACTGTAGTCAAAGCGCTTACCTCTGAGCAAACGACGTTGACGACCTGCCATTACCCCGGTTACGGAGTGATGGAATGCTTCCGGGGAAGCGTTTGCGTCAGATCGGGGTAGCGAGCATCTGTGGTCAACGCCTTGAGGACGGGCGTACCCGGATGCCGCTTAGTTACGCCTGGCGCAGATTCTGCGCGGCTTTAACCATGTTCGCTAACGCGGCGCGGGTTTCCGGCCAGCCGCGGGTTTTCAGGCCGCAGTCCGGGTTCACCCACAGGCGCTCTGCCGGGATTCGCTGCGCGGCTTTCTTCAGCAGCGCTTCAATCCATTCCACGCTCGGCACGTTCGGCGAGTGAATATCGTAAACCCCCGGCCCGATTTCGTTCGGGTAGTCGAACGCTTCAAACGACTCCAGCAGTTCCATGTCAGAACGCGAGGTTTCGATGGTGATGACATCCGCATCCAGCGCGGCGATGGAATCCATGATGTCGTTAAACTCGCAATAACACATATGAGTGTGGATCTGCGTCTCATCCCGCGCTACGGCGGCATTGATACGGAAAGCCTCCACGCCCCACGCCAGATAGGCATCCCAGTCGCTGCGCTTCAGCGGCAGCCCTTCACGCAGCGCCGGTTCGTCAATCTGGATGATACCGATGCCGGCCGCTTCCAGGTCCGCCACTTCGTCACGCAGCGCCAGCGCGATCTGCTTAGCAATGGTTTCGCGAGTCACGTCTTCACGCGGGAAAGACCAGCAGAGAATCGTTACCGGACCGGTCAACATGCCTTTTACCGGCTTGTCGGTCAGCGACTGGGCATATTTCGCCCACTCAACGGTAATCGCCTCCGGACGGCTGATGTCGCCAATTACTACCGGAGGTTTTACGCAGCGGGAACCGTAGCTCTGCACCCAGCCATTCTGGGTGAAAATAAAACCATCCAAGTGTTCACCAAAGTATTCCACCATATCGTTACGCTCGGCTTCACCGTGCACCAGTACATCCAGGCCCAGGCGCTCCTGCTCAATAATCGCCTGCTTGATATGCTCAGCAATGCCGGTACGGTAGCGGTTCGCGTCAAGATTGCCCTTTTTGAAGTCCAGACGCAGGCTGCGGATCTCGGTGGTCTGCGGGAAAGAACCGATGGTGGTGGTCGGCCAGGCCGGAAGCTTAAAGCGCGCCCGTTGCGCGGCAGCGCGGACTTCATAGCCATTCGCTCGCTGGCTGTCCTGAGCGGAGATCGCCGCCAGCCGTTTTTCTACCGCAGGATTATGCACGCGGGTTGAATGGCGACGAGCCTGGATCGGCGCGCTCCATTCGGCGATTGCAGTCGTATCGCCACTGTTCAGGGCATCCCGCAGCAGAGCCAGCTCGACGCATTTTTGCAGGGCGAAGGCAAACCAGCTCTTCACTTCCGCATCAAGGCGCGTTTCCACGCTCAGGTCGATCGGGCTGTGCAGCAGCGAACAGGAAGAGGCCACCCACAGTTCACGTTTGCCGACGATATCTTTAATTTGCGCATATTTCTCGGTGAGATCGGCGCGCCAGACATTGCGGCCGTTAATCAGGCCCGCAGAGAGCAGCCAGTCAGCAGGCAGACGTTTATGCAGTTCTGCGACATCATCTTTGCCGTGTACCAGATCCACGTGCAGCCCCTGTACCGGCAGTGCGGTGATAGTGTCGAGATTGTCGGTAATGCCTTCAAAGTAGGTGGTCAACAGCAGTTTAACCTGGCCGCTGAGCGCTTCGTAAGCCGGTTTAAAGGCATCCAGCCACGCCTGCGGCAGTTCCAGCACCAGCGCCGGTTCATCGATCTGTACCCACTCAATGCCGCGTTTCGCCAGCTCAGACAGCACCAGCTGGTAGACCGGAAGGATATCGTTCAGCAGGCTCAGGCGATCGAACTGTTCGCCTTTGACTTTACCCAGCCACAGATACGTCACCGGACCCAGCAGAACCGGTTTCACCTTATGGCCGAGCGCCAGCGCCTCGTCCACTTCATCCAGTAGCTGGGTCCAGGCCAGTTTGAATTGCTGCCCCTTGACGAACTCCGGAACCATGTAGTGATAGTTAGTGTTAAACCATTTGGTCATTTCCGCCGCCGCAGCCGGTTCACCGGTCGGCGCGCGGCCACGGCCAATGCGGAACAGGGTATCGATATCGACGGAGCCGTCTTTGTTCTGATGACGAGCCGGCACATTGCCAAGCCACAGGCTGGTGGTCAGAACATGGTCGTACCAGGCGAAATCGCCCACCGGCAGCAGGTCAATGCCCGCCTGCTTCTGCTGTTCCCAGTGGCGGGCGCGCAGTTCACGGCCAACAGCCAGCAGCTCTTCGCGGCTGATGTTCCCCGACCAGTAGCTCTCTTGCGCTTTTTTCAGCTCACGACGCAGACCAACGCGAGGGAAACCGAGGGTATGATTAATAATTGTCATTTTTATAACCTCATAATGTGCAAATCCTAAGGATTTTAAATTCAGAGAAGGCGGCAAGTTTGCTTATCCCCGGGAGCTTACATAAGTAAGTGACCGGGATGAGGAAACGTAGCCAACGCACGATTAATTTAAAAGACGACGGATTTTTTAGACGTCCAGATGTTTACACATCCATAATTGGCGGTTACTGTATATTCCTCAAGCGCAAATTATTCATGCCGAAGTGAAGGACTTTCATGATCGAGATTAAACACCTGAAAACGCTCCAGGCGTTGCGGAACAGCGGTTCTTTGGCAGGTGCCGCAATGGCCCTACATCAGACCCAATCCGCCTTGTCCCACCAGTTCAGCGATCTGGAACAGCGCCTTGGCTTCCGTCTTTTTGTGCGTAAAAGCCAGCCGCTGCGTTTTACGCCGCAAGGCGAGATTCTGCTGCAGCTGGCAAATCAGGTGCTGCCACAAATCAGTCGCGCCCTGCAGGATTGCAATGAACCGCAGCAAACCCGTCTGCGTATCGCCATTGAATGCCATAGCTGCATTCAGTGGCTCACCCCCGCGCTGGAGAATTTCCGTGCCCGCTGGTCGCATGTGGAAGTGGATTTCCAGTCCGGCGTCACCTTCGACCCGCAGCCCGGTCTGCAGCAGGGCGAGCTGGATCTGGTGATGACATCCGATATCCTGCCGCGCAGCGGTCTGCACTATTCGCCGATGTTTGATTACGAAGTGCGCCTGGTGATGGCGCCGGATCACCCGCTGGCAACCAGAACGCGCATCGCGCCTGAAGATTTAGCAACGGAGATACTGCTGATTTATCCGGTGCAGCGCGGGCGCCTGGATATCTGGCGTCACTTCCTGCAACCTGCCGGGATCAGCCCGCAGTTAAAGAGCGTCGATAATACGCTGCTGTTAATTCAAATGGTTGCCGCACGGATGGGGATTGCCGCCCTGCCGCACTGGGTAGTGGAGAGTTTTGAACGCCAGGGTCTGGTGGTAACCAAAACCCTGGGCGAAGGATTGTGGAGTCGACTGTACGCCGCGGTTCGCGATGGCGAGCAGCGCCAGCCGGTCACTGAGGCGTTTATTCGCTCAGCACGGAACCACGCTTGCGACCACCTGCCGTTTGTGCGGAGTGCGGAGCGACCCAGCGGCGATGGACCCACAGCGAGGCAAGGATCACCAGAGCCCCAATAATAAAGCTCGGCCAGCGGGGTTGCTCTTGCCAGATGGCAAGGTTCACCAGCAGTCCGGCTGGCACATGCATATTGTTCATGATGCCGAGCGTACCGGCGTCCACCTGGGTGGCGCCGTAGTTCCACATAAAATAGCCAATTCCCGATGCCGCCACGCCAAGAAATACCAGAATTCCCCACTGAAGCGACGTTTCCGGCATTTTCTGCGTATTACCCAGCAGAGACCAGGCAATAGCCGCCACCAGAAACGCCCCGACGTAGAACCAGGCAAAAGCGTTATGCTGCGGCATAGGGCGCGTTTCCATCATCCGCTTATAGCCAACCATCCCGATAGCGAAGCTGATGTTGGAGAGTTGCACCAGTATCAAACCGGTCCAGAAATGGTTGGTCACCTGGTCATAACGGATAATTCCGGCGCCGATAACCGCCAGTAACGCGCTACAGGCATAGCCCCAGCGCAGACGACGTCGGCTCATGAGATCGTAAATCAGCGTGATGTAGAGCGGTGTCAGGACGGTAAACAGCAGAAGTTCAGAAACCGTCAGGTAAAGATAGGCCTGGAAACTCAGCATATACATGATGCCGAGCTGCATCGCGCCCACCAGCATATACAGGCCGATGGTTGCCAGGCTCTGCCCACGGGTGCGCAGGAAAGGCAAAAACACCAGAGCGGCCAGGCCAACCCGCGCCAGCACCGCAAAATAGCTATCGACATGGCCAGCCAGGTATTCGCCATACAGGCTAAAAGAGAAAGCCCACAGGATAGTGGTGATAATCAGTAGCGCCACAATAAATGTCTCGTAGAGTAAAGAACATTCATTGTAGCGGAGTGAACGGTTGACAACTGTTCACTTACCGAGCAATCGTCAATCTTTTTTAGTCGAGATACAGTTTACGCAAATAGTGAGGGACGGCGTCATCGGCGTTACTGCCAATCACCTCCAGTTCAGGGTGCAGATCTTTCAGACGCTGGTGGGCGTCAGCCATGATGCAGCCTTTACCCGCCATCGACAGCATTTCCGCATCGTTCATGCCGTCGCCGAAGGCGATGCACTCTTTGAGGCTATAACCGAGCATTTTCGCCACCGCTTCCAGCGCATGCCCCTTCGACACCCCGCCCGCCATCACTTCAAGGCAGGTTACGGTAGAAAAACTGACGTTGACGCGATCGCCCCAGCGGGCGTTGATCGCCTGCTCCAGCGGCAACAAATGCTCGTGCTTGTCGCAGGTAAAAAAGACCTTACTGATCCCTTCAGGGTCCAGCTCGCCCGGCGCATATAGCTTATAACTGAACACCGCTTCTTTGAAGAAACGCATCTCTTCCGGACGATGGCGGTTCATATACCACTCATCATCACGATACACGTTGGTCACAATCGCCGGATCGCTACGCATCATCTCAAACAGATCGGTGGCGATATCGCGGTCAAGGTTGTGGGCAAATATCTGCTTCCCTTCGCTATCGTGCACACGCGCGCCGTTAGAGGTGATCATGTAGGATTTAATGCCGAGATTATCGCGAATTTGCCCGACATCGATGTAATGACGGCCAGTCGCAAACACAAAGTTGATGCCGCGGGCGGTAAGCAGCTTTAGCGTCTCTTTGGCGTAGGGCGTTAAGCGGTGATCGGGGGAAAGCAGCGTGCCATCTAAGTCAGACGCAACAACCTGGTACATAAAAATTTTAACCTCTAAGCAGGGCGACTAGCGTTTCGCCGGATTAATGATGTCGACCAAAAAAATCGACGATAGCATTCAGCGCGACTGAGCGCATGGCGTCCTTTTCAAAAAGGATCTCATGGTATGCCCCGTGTATGACAAATGGTTTATTTCCTTCACAAGGGTGACCGCCAGCGGTGCGGAGTGCACAGTAACGATCGTGCATTCGATTATCGACCACCCGATCGTCCTCCGCCTGGAGCAACAGCGTGGGCGTGACGTCTTTTTCCGCACCGGCCAGTACCTCTTCGCCAGCGAGAATCCCCTCACGCACCCAGTGAAACGTCGGCCCGCCGACCCGCAACTGTGGTTCATCGGCATAAAAACGCAGGTTGCGGCGATAGCGTTGACGGCTATGCGTCAATACATTGACCGCAAAAGGCAACGCCCGCCAGCGACCGGTTCCGATGGCGTATTCTTCACGAATGCGCTGATGGCCCTCAGCCCAATCCAGAATATGGCGCACCATCCATTCAGGTAAACGTATGACAATGCCGAACATCGGCGCGCAGAGCGCCATCGCATCACAATGCTGCCGGTAACGCTGTAAAAATAACGTCGCGATAGCTCCGCCCATTGAATGGGCCAGTATAAAACGTTTCCGCCAACGTCCGGGAACCACTTCCTGCTGCCAGAAGGCGGCAAGATCCTCAACATAATCACTGAAATTAACAACGTGCCCGCGATGGGTATCGGAAAGCATCCGTCCGGAACGCCCCTGACCACGATGATCGATAATCATCACATCAAAGCCGCTGAGGAAGAGATCGTAAGCCAGTTCGGCATACTTCACATAACTTTCAATGCGACCCGGGCAGATAACAACAACCCGGTCATGATGTTGAGCGCAGAAACGAACAAAGCGTACCGGGACATTATCCACTCCCGTAAATTCCGCCTCTTCCCGCTGATGCCAGAAATCGGTCAACGGCCCCATAGTAAAGGCCGCAAACGCGTTTTCTCGTGTTTCCCAGTCCTTTTGCTGCAAAAACATCGGGTTTACACCCCTGATAACCGCTGAAAATCGTTTTTTTATCGTGTATCACACAATGCTCACACAATAGCGTATTGTGGCATAAAAACAGACAATCAGGGAGTTTCTCATGACGTTCGAGTGGTGGTTTGCCTATCTGCTGACATCAATTATTCTCAGCCTGTCGCCGGGGTCCGGGGCGATAAATACGATGACCACCTCAATCAACCATGGCTACCGCGGCACGGCGGCATCTATCGCCGGACTACAGACCGGGCTGGGCATCCATATCGTACTGGTCGGCGTCGGCCTGGGGACGCTGTTTTCGCGTTCCGTACTGGCTTTCGAAATCCTCAAATGGGCGGGCGCCGCCTATCTTATCTGGCTCGGTATTCAGCAGTGGCGGGCTGCGGGCGCTATCAACCTGAATACCCTGGCAAAAGTGCAAACCCGCGGGAAGTTGTTTAAACGGGCGATATTCGTGAACCTGACCAACCCAAAAAGTATTGTGTTCCTCGCGGCGCTGTTCCCGCAGTTTATCGTGCCACACCAGCCCCAGATGATGCAGTACCTGATACTTGGCGTTACCACCATCGTGGTCGATATCATCGTGATGATTGGCTACGCGACGCTGGCGCAACGCATCGCCGCATGGATCAAAGGGCCGAAGCAGATGAAAGCGCTGAATAAGGTATTCGGTTCGCTATTTATGCTGGTTGGTGCGCTGCTGGCCTCCGCCCGTCACGCCTGAGAAGCGGCTGGAGGAAGTCGTACAGAATCCCGAACGGGACATTGACGATACCGCGGTATTTACAACAACTCCGTCACTAAAATCAGGCCCACCCGGCCCTCATGGGTGGGCCGCAGGATGCCTAACGCGAAATAATCAGATGAATACCAAAACCGGCAAATAGCGTACCGGCAATACCGTCGATCCACTTCGCCATCCGCTGATAGCCGCGACGCATTCCCGGCAGCGCAAACAGGCTGGCAACCACCGTAAACCAGGCCAGCGTCTCCAGCACGATCAGCAGGAAAATGCCCCAGCGCACGCCTGAACTCACGTCATCTCCCACAAACAGCGAGAAAACGGAGCCAAAGTAGATAATCGCTTTTGGGTTAGCCAGGTTGGTCAGCAGCCCTTTCAGGAAGCTACGACCGCTACGCGCCAGCTCAACCTGAGGTTCCGCCGCCGCCTGGCTTTTCTTAAGCGCGCCACGCAACATCTGCAAGCCCATCCAGCACAGATACAACCCGCCGCCAACCATAACAATGGTGTGCAGCCAGGCCATCTTCTCGATGATCAGATTCAGGCCGAGCAGCGCAACGCCCGCCCACACCATGACGCCGCAGGTGATCCCCAGCACGCCCATCATCGCCTCCTTGCGGGAGCGACTGACAGCGGTTTGTGAGACAAAGAAGAAGTCCGGACCCGGACTCATCAGCGCAATGATATGCACCAGCGCCACGGTGAAGAAGAGAGTCAACATGATCGGCTCGCAGGAAAATAGTCAGAACAGAAACTATATTTGCACTTTTTCGCCTGGCTGACTACTCATCATCACCATCCACGTGACTGCGAATCAAAGCCATAAACGCTTTACCGAAACGCTCGAGTTTCCGCATGCCGACGCCGTTGATGCTAAGCATCTCACTGGCGCTAAGCGGCGTTTGCTCAGCCATCTCAATCAGCGTCGTGTCGTTAAACACCACATAGGGCGGAATATTCTCTTCATCAGCAATGGCTTTACGCAATTTACGCAGCTTAGCAAACAGCTTGCGATCGTAATTACCGCCAAAGGATTTCTGCATCGCCTTCGGCTTCAGCGCCACAATACGCGGTACCGCAAGCTGCAACGAAACGTCCCCGCGTAGCACCGGGCGGGCGGCTTCGGTAAGCTGTAGTGCGGAATGGCGGGCAATATTCTGCGTCACCAGCCCCAAATGGATAAGCTGGCGGATCACGCTGACCCAGTGTTCATGGCTCTGCTCGCGCCCGATACCATAGACCGGCAGCTTATCGTGCCCCATCTCGCGAATCCGCTGGTTATTAGCGCCGCGCAGCACGTCCACCACGTACCCCATACCGAAACGCTGATTCACGCGGTAAATCGTCGATAGCGCCTTACGCGCGTCCATTAAGCCGTCGTACTGTTTCGGCGGATCGAGGCAGATGTCGCAGTTGCCGCACGGCTCCTGACGCCCTTCACCAAAATAGTTGAGCAGTACCAGACGACGGCAGGTTTGCGCTTCAGCAAACGCCCCCATCGCGTTGAGCTTATGTCGCTCAATATCCTGCAATGGCCCGACGGGCTTCTCTTCAAGACAGCGCCTGAGCCACGCCATATCCGCCGGATCGTAAAACAACATCGCCTCGGCAGGCAGGCCATCACGCCCGGCGCGCCCGGTCTCCTGATAGTAGGATTCAATATTGCGGGGAATATCGAAATGCACCACAAAACGGACGTTCGGTTTGTTGATGCCCATCCCGAAGGCCACCGTCGCCACTACGATTTGCAGGTCGTCACGCTGGAACTTCTCCTGCACATTGGCGCGAATATTGTTTTCCAGACCGGCGTGATAGGCCGCTGCGCTGATCCCGCGGCTTTGCAAACGTGCGGCGGTATCTTCCACTTTCGAGCGGCTATTGCAGTAGATAATGCCCGACTTGCCGCGCTGCTCCTGCACATAACGCATCAGTTGATCCAGCGGTTTAAACTTTTCCATCAGCATATAGCGGATATTGGGACGGTCGAAGCTACTGACCTGAATCAGCGGATCGCTTAGCCCCAGCAGGCGGACAATATCGCGGCGGGTGGTGTCATCAGCGGTGGCGGTCAGCGCCATAAACGGGATCTGCGGGATCCGCTGACGCAGTTGTCCCAGAGCGGCGTATTCCGGGCGGAAATCGTGCCCCCACTGGGAAATACAGTGTGCCTCATCCACCGCCACCATCGCCAGATTCCAGTGCGTGAGATGCTCAAGGAAGTTATCCAGCATCAGACGTTCCGGGGCGATATACAGTAAGCGAATCTGCCCGCTGCGACAGCCCGCCATCACCTCCTGCTGCTGTTCGCGGCCCTGCGTTGAGTTCAGGCACGCCGCCGCCACGCCGTTGGCCAGCAGTTGATCGACCTGGTCTTTCATCAGCGAGATCAACGGTGACACCACAACGGTCAGGCCGCCCAGCACCAGCGCCGGAACCTGATAACACAGAGACTTTCCGCCGCCGGTCGGCATCACAACCAGACAATCCCGTCCGGCCAGGGCCGTATCAATAATGGTTTGCTGGCCGGGGCGAAACTGCTGGTAGCCAAAGGTTTGCTGTAAAACCTGCTTAGCCAGCGATTCGTGATTTAATACTTCCGCCTGCGCCACGTTGACCCCACATCCCAGAAAAGAAAACAGGCGCTATTTTCAGCGCCTGAGCAGCAGAGTGCAATGATTAAAACAGATCGTTGAGCATCACCCCAACGCCGACGCGAGTCTGATTAAAGTTATAATCAATGAGCGACTCACCATAACCGCTATAGACCTGCGTATAGACGCGCACATGTTTGGTTATCGGATAGCTCACCCCCAGCTCAGCGCCGCCATAGCCGGTATTCCAGTTATATTGCCCCTGTGCGCTGAAAATCGCATCACCCAGTTGATAGCCCACTTTCAGGCGGTAATAACCCATATATTTAGTGATATCCGGATTGTCGTCGGTGCTGCCAATAACGTACCAGGGCTTCACTTCCACCAGCCAGTTGCCGTTTTGCGCCATCAGCCGGGTATAGAGCCGGTTCCAGCTGCGGGAGGTGGGATCGGAACGACCATTAGAGTCGTGGTTATAACCCATCTCAACGTCACGGAGCGTCCAGCCGGCGAGCGTGTAGTCGGTCGCAAAACCGAGAAACAGCTGCGGCTCATAGTTGGTTTCACGAAACGGCGCGGATTCTTTGCTATTGGAGAGCTGCCACCAGGATTTTTGCGTGTAAGAGGCCCCCAGCAGCGAGTTATCGCCGAGGATCCCCCGCCACAGCGGAAATGCCAGGCTGAGCTGGAACTTCACTTCGTCTTTCCGCGCATTCTCAGCCCAGTCATAGCTGCGAATCGCCTCTTTGTTAAGATCGCTGGTCCACGTATAGAGCAGATAGTTGCTCTCATAGGGATAAAGTAAAAACGGATTATCATGGTCCTGCAACAGGTTAGCGATAATACTCCCACGAACGGCCGGAGTGTCATGAACCTGTTCATTCGCCGGCGCGTCCTGCGCCAGAACGCCGACCGGAAGCGCAACAAGCGCCAGCAGGCAGGCTAAAGAGATACGCATTGCTGTTCTCCTGGATGGATAATTATTATTTCTGTTTAACCCTGTCTGTATTCTACCTGGATTAGGCGCTTTCTGAGCCGTTATCTGTTCTTAAAGTAGAAATCAATATTTCAGAAGCATAAAATCAACATCTCGTTAACTTATGGGATGTTGTTATGTCTGAACTTACCGCCGATGCCGCTCTTAAGCTGGTGGGAGAAATCTTCGTTTATCATATGCCTTTTAATCGTGCTTTAGGGCTGGAACTGGAGCGCTATGAAAAAGAGTTTGCTCAACTTAGTTTTAACAACCAGCCGATGATGGTCGGCAACTGGGCACAAAGCATTTTACATGGCGGAGTGATCGCCTCAGCGCTGGATGTCGCCGCAGGGCTGGTCTGCGTAGGCAGTACGCTGACGCGCCACGACACCATCAATGAAGAAGAGCTGCGCCAGCGCCTGTCGCGGATGGGCACCATCGATCTACGGGTCGACTATCTGCGTCCGGGACGCGGAGAACGCTTTACCGCCACCAGCAGCCTGCTGCGCGCCGGTAACAAAGTGGCGGTCGCCCGTGTAGAGCTGCATAACGAAGAACAGGTTTATATCGCCAGCGCCACGGCAACGTATATGGTGGGTTGATTGCCATAAATCGAGTAACATCACTCTCTTTGGCAATGGATTTGTACTGATGGATGCGAAACAAACGCGGGTGGGGGTTCTGTTGGCTCTCGCCGCCTATCTTATTTGGGGTATCGCGCCTGCGTACTTCAAGCTTATCGACTATGTTCCCGCCGATGAAATTCTGACTCACCGCGTGATTTGGTCCTTCTTCTTCATGGTGGCGCTGATCAGCATCAGCCGCCAGTGGCCGCAGGTTAAAAAGCTGCTTAAAACGCCGAAAAAGGTGCTTCTGCTGGCGCTGTCCGCTGTGCTGGTAGGCGGTAACTGGCTGTTGTTTATCTGGGCGGTGAATAATCATCATATGCTGGAAGCCAGTCTTGGCTATTTTATAAATCCGCTGGTGAATATTCTGTTGGGAATGATCTTCCTTGGCGAGCGCTTTCGCCGGATGCAGTGGCTGGCAGTACTGCTGGCCGCATGCGGCGTTCTGGTGCAGCTCTGGACCTTTGGTTCGCTGCCGATAATCGCGCTCGGCCTGGCGTTCAGCTTCGCTTTTTATGGGCTGCTGCGTAAAAAAATCGCCGTTGATGCACAAACCGGGATGCTATTTGAAACCCTATGGCTGCTGCCCGTCGCCGCTGTTTATTTATTTGGCCTCGCCGATAGCCCGACCAGCCATATGGGGCAGAACCCATGGTCCCTGAACCTGCTGCTCATGGCGGCGGGTGTTGTCACGACCGTTCCACTGCTGTGCTTTACCGGCGCGGCGACACGTCTGCGTCTCTCCACCCTAGGATTTTTCCAGTATATCGGCCCAACGCTGATGTTCCTGCTGGCGGTGATGTTTTATGGCGAAGTGCCGGATGCGGATAAAATGGTGACCTTCGCCTTTATCTGGGTCGCGCTGGCGATCTTTGTGATGGATGCGGTTTACACAATACGCAGAACGCGTAGGCCATAATGAAAAAGGAACCGAAGCGCCTTTCAGGTGACAGGCAGGATGCGATCCGCCGCCATTGCCGGGCGGCGCTTCGCTTGCGCAGGCGAGCCAGGTGATATCTCGGGGCACATAGGTCGGGCAAGGCGACAGCCGCCACCCGGCTGAGACGTTAAACCGTCTTTCCTCGCGTCAAAAAGACTTTTTTACAGCCAGTTTTTACGCTTAAAGTACAGATACGGTGCCAGGCCCGCGAGCATCATAAAGACAATCGCCCCGGGATAGCCGAAGCTCCAGTGCAGCTCGGGCATAAACTCAAAGTTCATCCCGTAGCTGGAAGCCACCAGCGTCGGGGGCAGGAACACTACGGAAACCACCGAGAAGATCTTGATGATGCGGTTCTGTTCAATATTGATAAAGCCCATCGCCGCCTGCATCAGGAAGTTAACCTTCTGAAATAACGATTCATTATGCGGCAGCAGGGATTCGATATCGCGCAGGATTTCACGCGCCTGTTCCAGTTGGCCAGTGGGTAAGCGCGCTTTGCGCACGAGGAAGTTCAGCGCCCGCTGGGTATCCATCAGACACAAGCGAACTTTCCAGCCGATATCTTCCTGCTCCGCCAGCGTAGAGAGCGCTTCGTCATAATCATCGCCCTGGCGGCCTTCCATAATCACCCGGCTGAGCTTTTCCAGATCGCTGTAAATGTTTTCAATTTCATCTGCCAGCTGTTCAATTTTGGTTTCGAACAGGTCGAGCAGCAGCTCGTAAGCATTACCGTCAACCATTGCCTGGCTGCGGGCACGCATGCGGTACAGACGGAAAGCAGGCAACTCTCGCTCGCGCAACGTAAACAGTCGCCCTTCGCGGATAGTAAACGCCACGGTGGAGTTACCGGCGTGATCCTCTGCATCTTCGAAGAAGAAAAACGAGTGGATATGCAGGCCGTCTTCGTCCTCAAAGAAACGCGCTGACGCTTCGATATCTTCCAGTTCCGGACGAGTCGCCAGGTTCTGGCCCAGTTCCGTTTGCACGCGGCTTCGTTCATCGTCATCAGGCTCGACAAGATCGACCCACACCGAACTGGCGAGGTGCTTGATCTCATCGGCTTCCAGGCGCGTTAAACGATTATTTTCCAGTTGAAATGCGCTCAGCATGACCGGGACTCCCAATGCAAAAAATTATTGGACAGTTCGTATGGGCACACAGAAACAATTTAGGTTTCAGACCATTAAGCCTGACTCAGCGCGACGGGAATAGAACGAGTCGCCGACAACCGCTAAGGCTATCAGCATAAGAGGATAGCCTTAGGAGTTGTTCCTGATGGGCAGGAAATTGAGCCAGCATCTACTGGGTGTGTCCAAGGCGAATGTCCTCTTAGCGTAATCGTGCGCGCATGTTACGCCAGCGCAAAAACGGCGTCAACACGCAACGGAACGCTTAAGAAAAAATCAGTCTCCTTAAGATATAAAGAGAGAAAAATATTACAAAATAATGATATTTTTCTTAACGTTATACTGTTTCCAGCCGGGCATAAGCGGCAACCAGCCATTTAATCCCTTGCCCCTGAAATGCAACCTGTAGCCGACTGTGTTCGCCGCTGCCTTCGAGATTGACAATGGTGCCCTCGCCAAACTTCGCGTGGCGCACCCGCTGGCCCAGTTTATAGCCGGTATCGTTTTCCGCCATCGGCGTTCCCATACGCTGATGGCTGACGGGACGGCTCACCGTCGCCCGCAGCCGTACCTCTTCCACGCACGATTCCGGCAGTTCGCCGATAAAGCGCGACGGGCGATGATAAACCTCTTTGCCATACAGGCGGCGGGTTTCCGCGTAGGTCAGGGTCAGCTTCTGCATCGCGCGGGTCACGCCAACGTAGGCCAGACGGCGCTCCTCTTCCAGACGCCCGCCTTCATCAAGCGCCATCTGACTCGGGAACATGCCTTCTTCCACACCGACGATAAACACCTGCGGAAACTCCAGCCCTTTCGCTGAGTGCAGGGTCATCAGTTGTACCGCGTCCTGCCAGGTATCCGCCTGCCCTTCGCCCGCTTCCAGCGCGGCGTGGGAAAGAAACGCCTGTAGCGGCATGAGATCTTCGTCTTCTTCGTTGTAGCTGAACTGACGCGTTGCCGTCACCAGTTCCTCTAAGTTTTCGATACGCGTCTGGCCTTTCTCGCCTTTCTCCTGCTCGTACATCATGCGCAGGCCGGAATCTTTAATCACCCGGTCAGTCTGTACATGCAGCGGCATATCGGCGGTTTCCTGCGCTAACGCGTCAATCAGCTCCATAAAACGCTGCAGCGCACTGGCGGCGCGCCCGGCGAGCACTTTATCTTTTAACAGCTCACGACAGGCCTGCCACAGCGTCAGTTGACGATCGCGCGAGGTCTGGCGCACCACATCAAGGGTACGATCGCCGATGCCGCGCGTTGGGGTATTCACCACCCGCTCAAACGCCGCATCGTCATTGCGGTTAGCGATCAGACGAAGATAAGAGAGCGCATCTTTGATCTCCTGACGTTCAAAGAAGCGCATGCCGCCATAAATACGGTACGGCATGCTGGCCTGCAGTAGCGCTTCTTCCAGCACGCGCGACTGGGCGTTGCTGCGATACAGAATCGCACACTGCTCCAGCGCCCCGCCGTTCTCCTGCCAGGTTTTGATGCGGTTGACGACAAAACGCGCCTCATCAAGATCGTTAAACGCACAGTAAAGTGAAATCGGCTCGCCGTCGGCGCCGTCGGTCCACAGCTTTTTGCCCAGACGCCCGCTGTTGTTCTCAATCAGGGCGTTCGCCGCGCTAAGGATATTACTGGTCGAACGATAGTTTTGCTCCAGACGAATAGTTTCCGCGCCGGGGAAGTCTTTGAGGAAGCGCTGGATGTTTTCCACCTGCGCGCCGCGCCAGCCGTAAATAGACTGGTCATCATCGCCGACGATCATCACTTTACCAGTGTCGCCCGCCAGCAGGCGGATCCACGCGTACTGAATATTGTTGGTATCCTGGAATTCGTCCACCAGGATATTGCTAAAACGCTCACGATAGTGCTGAAGGATATGCGGCTTATTCAGCCACAGTTCGTGCGCACGCAGCAGCAACTCGGCGAAGTCCACCAGCCCGGCGCGATCGCAGGCTTCCTGATAGGCCTGATAGACCTTCTGCCAGGTTTGCTCAACCGGGTTGCCGTAGCTTTGAATATGATGCGGACGCAGACCTTCGTCCTTCTGGCTATTGATGTACCACATCGCCTGACGCGGCGGCCACTGCTTCTCATCAAGATTCATGGCCTTAATCAGGCGCTTGAGCAAGCGCAACTGGTCTTCGCTGTCGAGGATCTGGAAATCCTGGGGCAGATTCGCGTCGAGGTGATGAGCGCGTAGCAGACGATGCGCCAGCCCGTGAAAAGTACCGACCCACATTCCCCCCTGAGAGGTCCCCATCAGTTGACCAATACGCTGGCGCATTTCCGCCGCTGCTTTGTTGGTAAAAGTCACTGCCATAATGGAATAAGGGGAACAGTTCTCGACGCTCAACAACCAGGCAATACGGTGTACCAGCACCCGCGTCTTACCGCTGCCCGCCCCGGCCAGAACCAGCATGTTAGTGCGTGATGCCGCAACGGCTTCACGCTGTTTGTCATTGAGGCTGTCGAGCAGGTAAGAAACGTCCATTGGCACCGCCGGAAATAAAGGGGTTCCACGAACCCCTGTTAATATATACAGAGTTACTGGTGATTATATCAGCGAGGTCAGAGATGCCAACCGTGAAATTTCGATGTGCGGCAGCAGGCGGCTGTCGGGGGTATGCATCAGATCTGCGTCCAGCGGCCTGATCCAGCATGCCTGCATTCCGCAGCGAACCGACCCGGCCACATCGGTAGTCAAATCATCGCCAACGTGCAAAATCTGCTCCAGCGGCAGTTCCAGCCGCTGCGCCGCCAAATGATACATATCGGCAAACGGTTTAGAACGCCCATCCGGGCCCGCGCGCAGCACAAAGCGGAAGTAGTCGCTCAGCCCAAAGAGCTCCGGCTGAGCATTACCGTTGGTAATCGCCACCAGCGGCCACTTTTCAGCCAGCTTCGCCAGCGTATCATGCGTCTCTTGCGGAACATCAATCATGCTGCGCCAGTGGGCAAAGTTAGCCATCGCTTGATCCGCTCCCGCTTTCGCCTGCGCCGCAGAAAGCCCAACATTGCGCATCCCCAGCTCCAGTGCGCACCGCCGCCACTCGGTGACATCATGGTAAATATCCGGCTCTGATGCCAGCAGCGTCTGGCGCAGTTGGTTCAACTGGCTGGCGTCAAATTTGCTCAGCAGGGGGTGATAGCTGCGCACAAAGCTCAGCGACTCATGCAGGGTCCGGTCAATCACCGGGCGGTTGTCATAAAGGGTATCGTCCAGGTCAAACGTCAGTGCTGAAATCTGGCCCAGAGGCCGGTAAAAACGCATTATTTCCCCCGTTTGGCACGCGGATGTGCCGCATCGTACACTGCGGCAAGGTGTTGAAAATCAAGATGGGTATAGATTTGGGTGGTGGAGAGGTTGGCATGGCCCAACAGCTCTTGCACCCCGCGCAGGTCGCCACTCGATTCCAGCATATGGGTGGCGAATGAGTGGCGCAGTTTATGCGGATGTACGTGGCTATTCAGACCTTGTTTAATGCCCCATTCGGCAAAGCGTTTCTGCACGTTACGTGCTGAAATACGCTTGCCCAGTTTAGAGAGGAACAGGGCGTCATCATCCGTACCGAACAGGCCGCGCAGATCGAGCCAGTGCTCAATCCATAGCACCGCATTGCGGCCAATCGGCAGGCGGCGCTCTTTACTGCCTTTCCCCGTTACCCACACTTCGCCAGATTCCAGGTCAAGATGCCTGATATCGAGATTGATCAGTTCCGAAAGACGCAGCCCCGCGCCGTACATCACTTCCAGCATCGCCCGGTCGCGCACCGCCAGCGGATCGTTAAGATCGATATCCAGCAGCCGGTTAACGTCGTCTACGTCGATATTTTTCGGTAAATGGCGTGGTGTTTTCGGCGCGGAAATGCCCTTCGCCGGGTTAGCCGCCAGTTCGCCCTGGCTCACCAGCCAGTCAAAGAAGCTGCGTAAAGCGGAGAGACGTAACGCCAGACTGGCTGGTCCCAACCCCTGACGACGACTACGTGTCGCCAGGCTGCGAACCTGAGCGGCATCGCACTGCCGCCAGCTTTTAAGCCCGGCGCTTTCCGCCAGCGCGATAAGCACATCCAGTTGACGCCGGTAGTTCAGCAGCGTTATCGGGCTAAGCTGGCGCTCTACGCCGAGATAGCGTAAAAAACGCGCGACGGATTCATACAGAGGTGAGTCGGTCATGCGCGTTCAATCCAGCGCTCCAGTAAGCCCGGGAGCATGGCCGCAATTTCCTGCAGCAGCTGTGTACCCTGCCCTTGCTGATAGTGCTGAGGATCGCGACTGCTGAACAACATCACGCCTGGCGCTTCATCGCCACCCAGCAGCGACATCGCCACCGAGCCAACGGCTTTCGCTTCCGGCAACACCACCAGCAGTTCCGGACCATTTAAAGGGCCAAGATAATGCCGTTGCTGCCCAAGACGCTGGATGCGGATGGATTCAAACGCCTGACGGTTTATCGCCAGATGGGTAAATTTGGATGGTGCGCCAAGGCGCCAGCTATCGGGAAACAGGCGCACCGTCGCCCCCGCCAGCCCCAGTTCGCGCGCCCAGCGATGCAACCGGTTAAGCATTTCATCAAGGCTGTCAGCCGCCGCCAGACGCGTTTGCAGATGAAACAGGCGCTGAAACAGGCTTTCGTTAGCCGTTGCCTGCTCCATTAACAGCGTCATGTTCTCTTCCAGCACATTGATATGATTCCGCGCCCGCGCCATATGCCATTCCACCAGCGAGACCGAACCACGCACCGGATGTGGAACAGACATGTGCTCCACCAGCGCTGCATTACGAATAAAGAATTCAGGATGTTGCAACAGATAATCCACCACTGCGCGATCGTTGAGCTCACTGGTGATTTCCTGCTGTTCTTCCCCGATTTGTTTCATAAATGAATAAATCCGTCATAGACATGTGCCGCCGGGCCAGTCATAAATAACGGTTGACCCGGGCCTTTCCAGGCGATATCAAGACGCCCGCCGGGTAACTCCACCCGTACCTCTTCGCCCAGTAATCCCTGCTGGATCCCTATCGCCACTGCCGCACAGGCGCCGCTTCCGCAGGCCTGCGTTTCACCCGCGCCGCGCTCGTACACGCGCAGACGGATATGGGAACGGCTGACCACCTGCATAAAGCCGATGTTCGCCCGTTCCGGAAAACGTTCGTGGTTTTCCATCACCGGGCCAAGCGTTTCCACCATCGCGGTTTCCACATCATCGACCTCAATAACGCAGTGTGGGTTACCCATTGACACCACGCCGCACAATACTGTCTGTTCCGCGGCACGCATAATATAGGTCTTTTCCGCTTTGTTTGCGCGGAATGGCACCTGCGACGGCTCGAAGTTCGGTTCGCCCATATTGACGCGCACCAGATCATCTTCCGTTACGCTTAATAGCATACGGCCATTCGACGTGCTGACGCGGATGTCACGTTTATTGGTCAGGCCTTTCAGACGCACAAAACGGGCAAAACAGCGCGCACCGTTACCACACTGGGCCACTTCGCTACCGTCGGCGTTGAAGATACGATAATGAAAATCAAGCTCAGGATCGTAAGGCGGCTCAACAATCAGCAGTTGATCAAACCCCACGCCAAGATGCCGATCCGCCAGGCGGCGAATCAGTTCCGGTGAGAAGAAAACATTCTGTGTTACCGCGTCAACAACCATAAAGTCGTTGCCAAGGCCATGCATTTTAGAGAACTGCATCATCTACTCCAGCTACGCGGAACTGTCAGTAATTCACTTGAGTCGGGCCATCGCTATCGCCGCGATCGTTTCGATCCGGCGTAGAGCTCTGAATACCGCTATCAACCGGTTTGGTTGGCAGAGATGCCGTTTTTTCCGCTGGTGGGAAATACAGCGGCCCTTTCAGGCCACAGCCAGCGAGGCTGCAGGCCGCAACTAAAACGGCAAGCACAGGGAAAACGTTTTTCATGGATAGTTGCCCGTCATTCATTCTTTCTGCTTTCTATCATCGCAGGAGAAGACGTAAAAGCAAGCGTTTAGCATCCCACTGCGCGCGCTTTTGTTTCGCGGTATACTGCCGCCACGATCAAAAAAGCGGGACAGAACCATGAACGACAGTGAATTCCATCGCCTGGCCGATACCCTGTGGATGACCATCGAAGAACGTCTGGACGACTGGGATGGCGACAGCGATATCGACTGTGAAATCAACGGCGGCGTGCTGACTATCAGTTTTGAAAACGGCAGCAAAATCATTATCAACCGTCAGGAGCCGTTGCATCAGGTGTGGCTGGCGACCAAACAAGGCGGCTACCATTTCGACTTAAAAGATGATGAGTGGATCTGCGACCGCAGCGGCGAAACCTTCTGGGATCTGCTGGAGCAAGCGGCGACAAATCAGGCTGGCGAAACGGTGAATTTTCGCTAACGGCGCGCGCGATGTAATTTTCCCGGATTGCGGCTAATGTCTTATCCGGGCTTGTACGACCAGACGGATTCAGGAGTAGTGCTGCAACATCTGCGGCGTTGCAGGATCCTGACTTGCAGGAATGGTCGCGGCGGCAATCACCTGGCTGCGGAACGGAATCACCTGCTCCCGGCCATCGATGTCGACAATCTGGTAGAACTGCGGCAGGTTAAAGTTAATAAAGCTGGAACCATAGGTAAAGCGATCGTGCGATGACGAGTAGAAGCGGCTAACATCGCGCACCAGATCTTCTTTACTGCCTTCACAATGGTGGTAGACCTCTGCGCGGTTGCTCTCATCAAGAATATAGATGTTGAACCCGCTGTCGTTATCCGCATCTTCAAAGAAAAACTGAATAATCCCTTCGCTGGCAAAACCATCCACCACCTGCGGTAGCCTGACGTGGTTGGTCTCCACCTGTACCGACAGCCCATGCAGTTTGTTATGCGAAATAGCGCCATAAAACTCAATAGCGTTCTCCAGCTTCTGTACCGAGACATTAAGACGCTCGAAGAACAATCCCCAGGTCTGCCCGGAAACGCGCAGCGCTTTAAAGCGACCGGTATCCTGGCGGGTGCTGGAAAGACGCAGCTCGATACACTCGGAAACCATCTGCTGCACGCGGGTACGAATTAATCCACGCAGATGTTGGCTATAGCAGAACACTTCGACGCTATCCGGCGGCGCGGCGTCCTGATGCATTTTACCAAGAATGGTTTTCAGCGCTTCAATCATCGCCTGCTCGCCGTTGAAGTGCAGGGTTCGGACTTCATTCCACGAATTACGATAGAGCAGATCAACACTGCCAATCAGGCATTTTTGCTCTTCGCCGAAGCTGAAAACATCCAGCTTGCGGAAGTCAAAATGCACCACCTGGTTGCGAAACGCGACCGTCGGGTCATATTCCAGGTTGACGATAATCGCCAGATGACGAATTTCGCATGGGCTGTACAACGCTTTCGGCGTCGGAGAAGGCAGGCGCAGCGGGAAATGGTGCGACACATCGGCCACCATCTCCTGCAATTTCGCCAGATCGACAATACTGTTGCCCTTAATAAACAGGCGAGTTCGCGACGTCAGGAGGCCGTTAAACCAGGCCCAGGCCACCAGTTTATTAAGATAACGGTTATATTCCAGCGGCTGATGACTGATGATTGAATCCATATCCGGCGCGCGGTTATAGATATACCAACCGGTGCGGTTGGCCCGGCCCGGCGGCACGTGGATAAAGGTCAGATTAGGCTCAGATAAATCCGGCGAAATTTGCGGGTTCACCAGCGTTACTTTGCCCGGCAACGCTTCAAATGCAGCATACAGTTTGCGCGTCAGTACGCCGATATCCTGTGGGCTGGCGGAAACGCTCAGGTTATTGCGCCGCGCAAAACGAATCAGATTACGATAGCTCTGCATCATCGCATCAAGCAACTCGTTATGCGCTTTGCGTACTTCGTCAATTTTCCAGTTAGCCCGATTGTCGAGCATCATTAAACGCTTGTCATCCCAGCCCCATTCGTTCACCAGCTGACTCAGCACTTCGCGACGCCAGCCGACGCAGGCGCGCTCCCGGCTCAGCTTCTCGCAAACTTTCAGGTAGAAACATCGACGCACCAGATCGAGGCGCGTTTCGTCTTCAATGGCCTGCAGATAGAGCGTCACGCGCTCCAGCATCATGCAGTAAGGATCGAGGCCAAATGACACGATCTCGCCATCATGCAGACGTTGCTTGATATCTTTCGCCAACAGGCGGTTATTGGGATATTCCCAGGAGTACGCTTCCAGCAGCAGCGTCTTCAGCACCGCCTTATAGGGCGAGTCGATGCTTTTATACAACTGCCAGAGGCTGGCGCCGAAGTACTCTTCCGCCGACAGCGAACTCAGGCCGCCGAGATCCAGCCATTCATTTGGCGTCAGCACCCCCTGCGCATAGAGGCTCATGACGTAATCGTCGTAATGCTCTTCTTCCTCGCATGGCACCATATTCCACAATATACGCTTCCCGGCAAGGCGCACTGCGGTGCGATAAAACTCATCCAGCAGCAGAATATGCTGGGTGGAACCGCAGTCTTCCCCTCCCAGACTACCGCTTTCATTATGGCGGAAGCGGTTTTCGTCGATCAGGAAGAAACTCACCTCAACCCCCAGCGACGCCGCCCAACTTTCCAGCAGGCTGCATTTACGCTGTAGCAACTGGCGCTCTTCGTTATCCAGCCAGGACTGGTGGCAAACCCAGATATCAAGGTCGGAAGAACAGCTTTGACCGACGGAAGAAGTACTGCCCATGGAGTAGAGGCCGGTAATCGGCAGTTCGCCTTTCGGCGGTTCCTGGGCCAGCATGCCACGATGGAGTTCAAGTTCGTCAAGGTAGTGGCGTTGGGTTTCATCAGGCGTGTAGAGGCAAATGCCGCGGGGAACGTTACCGTCAAGGTAACCCGGCATCAGCGGATGATGATAATGTAATAGTGTCGGCAGTAGACTGTAAACCTGCTGGAAAGCAGGTCCCATAGCAGCAAGGGCGCGATCCACGCGCAATTGGTTGATGGCATCCAGTCTCTGTTTCAGTGTCTCAATATAGAGGTACAAGACATATCGCCTGATGTTCAAAAACCCGACGTACAATAGTACGGAGAGTTTCAGTATTTCAACAAAAACCGTCACCATTCGTCGTCGGTGGGGTTGTGATGAACTGCGGACTGACAAATGGTTTAAAACGTGATCAATCTAACACCTTGCGGATTGACCGTAAAGAAAGATGCGCTACATACCAGTGTAGCACCCTTTACTACATGTAAATTCTTCGCTACGTATGTGGCAACCAGCAAACGCATGAAAGGCTAAAAAAAGATGGCCGCGCCCCTTACGCCACAAAACTAACATCCCTAAGACAACAATGTTAGGATGGTCAGTGGTCGACGATGACGGTAACAAGCATGTTAGACAAAGTTTTGAGAATTGCCACACGGCAAAGCCCGCTTGCGCTATGGCAAGCACATTATGTGAAAGAACGTCTGGAGTCCTGCCATCCGGGGCTTTCCGTTGAACTGGTGCCAATGGTCACCCGCGGTGACGTGATCCTTGATACCCCTCTTGCAAAAGTAGGTGGCAAGGGTCTGTTTGTGAAAGAGCTGGAACTGGCTATGCTGGAAAATCGCGCCGATATCGCGGTTCATTCCATGAAAGACGTGCCGGTGGCGTTTCCGGAAGGGCTGGGACTGGTCACCATTTGCGAACGCGGAGATCCGCGCGATGCGTTTGTCTCTAATCACTATGCTTCCCTTGATGACCTGCCGCATGGCAGCATCGTGGGCACCTCAAGTTTGCGCCGTCAGTGCCAGTTGGCTGCGGAGCGGCCGGATCTGACGATCCGTTCCCTGCGCGGCAATGTGGGCACGCGTCTGGGGAAACTCGATAGCGGTGAGTATGACGCCATTATTCTTGCTGCTGCCGGGCTTAAACGCCTGAAGCTGGAGGAGCGTATTCGTCAACCGTTGACGCCGGAACAGTCGCTACCGGCTGTCGGTCAGGGCGCAGTCGGTATCGAATGTCGCCTTGATGACGAATGGACAAAAGCGTTGCTGGCGCCGCTCGACCATACGGAAACGGCAATACGCGTGCGGGCAGAACGAGCAATGAATACCCGTCTTGAAGGTGGTTGCCAGGTGCCTATCGGCAGCTACGCCGAGCTTATCGACGGCGAGCTGTGGCTACGCGCGCTAGTCGGCATGCCGGATGGCTCGCAGGTAGTACGCGGCGAGCGGCGCGGTCGACCGCAAGATGCCGAAACCCTCGGCGTCTCCCTTGCCGAAGAGCTTCTGGAAAATGGCGCTCGTGACATTCTCGCCGTCGTTTACGCAGGAGAAGCACCGCAATGAGTATCCTGGTCACCCGTCCGCTACCGCAAGGCGAAGAGTTAGTTAGCCGCCTGCGCGCGCTGGGACGCGTGGCGTGGAGCTTTCCACTCATTGAGTTTACGCCGGGTCGCCAGCTCCGGGAACTGGGCGGCAAGCTGGCAAGTCTTGAGGCGGGTGACTTACTCTTCGCGCTCTCACAGCACGCCGTTGAGTTTGCTCATTCTCACCTCCAGCAACAGGGGGGGCTCTGGCCCTCTGCACCCGATTATTTTGCAATTGGTCGCACTACCGCGCTGGCCCTGCACAAAGTCAGCAGTCATGATATTCGCTATCCGTTAGATCGGGAAATCAGCGAAGTCTTGCTACAATTACCTGAATTACAAAATATTGCGGGTAAAAAAGCCGTCATCCTTCGTGGAAACGGCGGACGGGAACTACTCGGTGACACTCTCCGTGAACGCGGAGCGCATGTCACTTTTTGTGAATGTTATCAACGTAGTGCAAGGCACTATGATGGCGCAGAAGAAGCAATGCGCTGGCAGTCTCGCGGGGTGTCGACGCTGGTGGTTACCAGCGGCGAGATGCTGCAGCAGCTCTGGACGCTCATACCGCAGTGGTATCGTGAACATTGGCTCCTTAGCTGTCGCATTTTAGTTGTCAGTGAACGCCTGGCCGAACAGGCCAGGGAACTGGGCTGGCAGGATATCCAGGTTGCCGATAGCGCCGACAACGATGCGCTGCTACGCGCATTACAATAACTCTCAACATTGGAAGCCATAATGACGGAACAACAGAATCAATCCGCCGTGGTTGAAGAGACCAGGGAGGCCGTGGAAAAGAGACCACAGCCAGAAAATAGCGTAGAAAAGAAAAGTGGCGGCAGTAAAGTCAGTCTCGCCCTGAGTGCGATAGCCGTCGCTATCGCACTCGCTGCTGGCGTCGGCCTTTACGGCCTGACGAAAACCCAGGCGACCCGCCAGAGCGAAACCAGCGCCGGGCTATCCAGCCAGATCGCCGCGCTGCAAAAAGCGCAGGAAAGCCAAAAAAGCGAACTTGAAAGCATTATTAAGCAGCAGGCCGACCAGCTGACGGAAGCGCGGCAGCAGCAAGATTCGCTGGCAAAGAAGCTGGATGAAGTGCAGCAAAAAGTCGCCGTGATTTCCGGTAGCGATACCAAAACCTGGCTGCTGGCCCAGGCCGATTTCCTGGTGAAACTGGCCGGGCGTAAGCTGTGGAGCGATCAGGACGTGACAACCGCCGCCGCGCTACTGAAGAGCGCCGACGCCAGCCTCGCGGATATGAACGATCCGAGCCTGATTAGCGCTCGCCGCGCCATCACTAACGATATCGCCTCCCTTGCCGCCGTTAACCAGGTGGACTATGACGGCATCATCCTGAAAGTAAACCAGCTCGCTAACCAGGTCGATAATTTACGTCTGGCGGACAATAACGACGATGACTCCCCAATGGATTCCGATAGTGATGAACTATCCAGCTCCATTAGCGAGTGGCGAGTCAATCTGCAAAAAAGCTGGCAGAACTTTATGGACAGCTTTATTACCGTCCGCCGCCGTGACGAAACCGCCGTACCGCTGCTGGCCCCTAATCAGGACGTCTACCTGCGCGAAAATATTCGCTCCCGGCTGCTCGTTGCGGCGCAGGCGGTACCGCGCCATCAGGAAGAAACCTACAAGCAGGCACTGGATAACGTCTCAACCTGGGTTCGTGCCTACTACGATACTGACGACGCGACCACTAAAGCTTTCCTTGAGGATATCGATAAGCTCAGCCAGCAAAGCATCACCATGAACGTACCGGAAAGCCTGCAGAGCCAGGCGCTGCTTGAGAAACTTATGCAAACGCGGGTACGTAACCTGATGGCGCAACCGGCCGAAGCACCGGCCAGCGTCCCGACGCCAGCCCCCGCCGCCCCCGCGCCAGCACCTGCGCCACAAGGAGAGTAACGCATGCTGAAAATCCTCTTACTCTTCGCGCTGTTGATTGCCGGGATCGTTGTCGGCCCGATGATCGCCGGCCATCAGGGTTACGTCCTGATCCAGACGGATAATTACAACATTGAAACCAGCGTTACCGGGTTAGCGATTATCATGATCCTCACCATGGTGGTGTTGTTTGCCATTGAATGGTTGCTGCGGCGTATTTTCCGTACCGGTGCGCATACCCGCGGCTGGTTCGTGGGCCGCAAGCGCCGCCGTGCGCGCAAACAAACCGAGCAGGCGCTGCTAAAGCTGGCGGAAGGCGATTATCAACAGGTTGAAAAACTGATGGCGAAAAATGCCGATCACGCGGAACAGCCTGTGGTGAATTACCTGCTGGCGGCGGAAGCGGCCCAGCAGCGTGGAGATGAAGCCCGCGCGAACCAGCATCTGGAGCGCGCAACCGAACTGACTGGCGACGATCTGATCCCGGTCGAAATTACCCGTGTCCGCCTGCAGCTGGCGCGTAATGAAAACCACGCCGCCCGTCACGGCATCGACAAGCTGCTGGAGATCACGCCGCGTCATCCGGAAGTACTGCGGCTGGCTGAGCAGGCCTACATCCGCACCGGAGCCTGGAATTCGCTGCTGGATATCATCCCGTCGATGGCAAAAGCTAACGTCAGCGATGAAGAGCATCGTGCTGAACTGGAACAGATGGCGTGGATTGGTTTGATGGATAAAGCCCTGGCCGACGGCGGCAGCGAAGGCTTGCGCGACTGGTGGAAAAATCAGAGCCGTAAAACCCGCAACCAGGTGACGCTACAGGTGGCAATGGCCGAGCGGCTTATCGAAAGCGACGACCATGACACTGCTCAGCAAATTATTATTAATGGCCTGAAAAAGCACTATGACGACCGTCTGGTGATGCCTGTTCCGCGGCTGAAAACCAATAACCCGGAGCAATTAGAGAAAGTACTGCGTCAGCAGCTTAAAACGGTCGGCGATCGTCCGCTGCTATGGAGCACGCTGGGGCAATCGCTCATGCGTCACGGCGAGTGGCAGGAAGCCAGCGTAGCGTTCCGCGCCGCGCTCAAGCAGCGCCCGGATGCGTTTGATTACGCATGGCTTGCCGATACCCTCGACCGGTTGCATCAGCCAGAAGAAGCCGCGTCGATGCGCCGCGATGGCCTGTTGCTGACGCTGCAAAACAATCCTCCGCAGTAATTTCCCATTGCCCGGTGGCGCTACGCTTACCGGGCCTACCAGGTCACCGTAAGCCGGATAAGGCGAAACCGCCATCCGGCAGTTCTCTTCCGCGTCCCCATAAAAAAACGCCTGCCCTGAAACCAGAGCAGGCGTTAAAACAGATCTATTTGACAACAATTGGGTGCTTCACTCAACGTCGTGTCCATGGTGTTTGATGAGGCGAAAAACGCGACATCTGTCAGTGGACGATAAGCACCGTAAACGGCTCTGCATCATTCCTGAGTTTATGAGGCCCTGAGGCGAACATAAGAGGTGGAATGAGCATCTACCCGGTGATTATCGCACAAGACCTGTAGAAAATGCATCTATCCGCATAAGGAATTGGGAGTATTCTGGACAATAAGTCGCATCGCGATCGGCGGGATATTTTCTAGCGGTATCAGAAAGAGAAACATTTTCTGCAAAATCAGAAAACAAAAAACCCCGCCGGAGCGGGGTTCAAAATTGGTCGGCGAGAGAGGATTCGAACCTCCGACCCACTGGTCCCAAACCAGTTGCGCTACCAAGCTGCGCTACTCGCCGATGTACTGCTTTTTGAATTTCTAGTTCAACTCTTTATAAAGTCGTGGTGCGAGGGGGGGGACTTGAACCCCCACGTCCGTAAGAACACTAACACCTGAAGCTAGCGCGTCTACCAATTCCGCCACCTTCGCAATATCACAACTTTCTAAATAATGGGGTGGCTAATGGGATTCGAACCCACGACAACTGGAATCACAATCCAGGGCTCTACCAACTGAGCTATAGCCACCACTGTAAATCTTTTACGCGGTATTGAAACCACCGCAGCTCCAGCACCGGGTGAATGGTGCGCCCGACAGGATTCGAACCTGAGACCTCTGCCTCCGGAGGGCAGCGCTCTATCCAGCTGAGCTACGGGCGCTTAGCGCCGTTGCGGGGTCGGATAATACGGACTTCCTCCCCCGCTGTCTAGTGCCTTTTAAAAGAAAATGATCGTTTGGTTATGCTTTGTGCGTTTTGTCGCTTATTCCGTCACATCATCAACATTTCCGCGCCGCCCAAGGCCAAACGCCTTATAAATAAACGTCACGGCAGCCAGAAAAATCATCCCGACAAAGAGCGACATACGCGTATCGTCGTTAAATCCCATACCTGCCAGCACGCAAACCAGGAATGCCATGGTTAAATAGTTCACCCACGGGAAAAACAGCGAGCGAAACGGATGACTGGCCATCGCTTCTTTGTGCACCAGACGAAAACGCAACTGGCTAATCAGGATCACAAACCACGGTACCATACCCGGCAATACGCTGGCGCTGTAAACGTAGACGAAAACCCGCTGCGGGTTGGGAATAATGTAGTTCAGGCACGAACCGCCCAACAGAATCACTATTGACAACGCCACGCCCACCGACGGCACACCGTTACGCGAGACTTTAGCGATCGCCGCAGGCAACTGGCGGTTTCTGGCCAGCGCGTAAAGCATACGTCCGCAGCTATACATTCCGCTGTTACAGCCGGAAAGCGCTGCCGTCAGCACCACAAAATTGATAATGCCCGCCGCCGCCGTGATACCAATTTTGGCAAAAGTCAGCACAAACGGACTGCCGTTCGAGCCAATCTGATCCCAGGGGAAAATCGTGACGATAACAAAAATCGCGCCGACATAGAAAATCAGGATTCGCCACAGCACCTTGCCTACCGCGCTGCGCAGAGTGACCTGCGGATTCTTCGCTTCACCGGCGGTAATACCGATAAGCTCAACGCCCTGATAGGACGCGACAACAATACACAGCGCCGTCAGGAAGCCCTTCCAGCCGCCAGCGAAGAAACCGCCATGCGCGGTCAGATTGCCAAAGCCAAGGGAGTGTCCACCGTTGCCAAAGCCAAAGAAAATAACGCCCAGCCCAACCACGATCATCACGATAATAGTAGTGACTTTAATCATCGCGAACCAGAATTCAATTTCGCCATACAGTCGTACCGCCGCCAGATTCGCCAACGCGACCAGGCCAACTGCAATCAGCGCCGGTATCCACTGAGCCATTTCCGGGAACCAGAACTGGACATAGACCCCGATCGCCGTAATCTCTGATATCCCAACCGCCATCCACATAAACCAGTAGGACCAGGCGGTGAGATAGCCGAAAAACGGGCTCATATAGCGATGAGCGTAAACGGCGAATGAACCGGTTACCGGCTCAAGAAACAGCATTTCGCCCATCGAACGCATGATAAAAAAGACAAACAGGCCGGCGATAATATACGCCAGCAGAACCGAAGGCCCGGCCCACTTCAGCGTACTTCCTGCTCCCATAAATAATCCCACGCCAATCGTGCCGCCAAGTGCGATTAGCTCAATATGTCGCGCCTCCAGTCCTCGCTGAAGTTCCGCTTTTTTCTCAGTCATATAGCCTCTTGTATTTGCCCTGCTCCGGTTTTAGCGCACCGCAAGCTGTGGTGTGTATATGCCGGTTATTTTTATGAAGTCATACCCTGCCAACACGACGGTAATACTTACCCGTCGCGTATTAAGCTTGCGAATGGTTAATGAATTTTAGCGAAATGGCAAATAAAGTATCAGGTGAGTGAATACATTACACAGAATACCCAGCAAAATCCGCGAAAGTGCAGTGGAATATCAAAGCTTATTGGTATAATACCAGCATAAATAGCGCAGAAGGCGAGCCTGCCTTTTTATCCGGCTCGGCTGCGAAATCAGGCGGTAAAACCACTCCAGCCCCAGGTCCTGCCAGAATTTAGGCGCCCGCTGAACATGGCCGGTAAAGACATCGTAGGTCCCACCGACCCCCATATACAGCGCCTGCGGATAAACGTTCCGGCAATCGCGCATCAGGATCTCCTGACGCGGCGAGCCCATCGCCACGGTGACGATTTTTGCCCCGCTCTCGCGAATGCGCTCAAACAGCGCCTGACGCTGATCGGCGGGGAAATAACCATCCTGACTACCGACAATATTCACCTTCCAGCGCTGGCGAAGCTGTTGCTCAGTCTGCGCCAGCACCTCTGACTTGCCGCCAATCAGAAACACTGGCGTACCCTGCGCGCCCGCGCGCGCCATCAGCGCTTCCCATAAATCGGCCCCGGCGACGCGCGATACCCGCGCCTGAGGATATTTTTTTCGTATTGAACGCACCACGCTGATGCCATCCGCGTATTTAAACTCCGCATCTGCAATGAGCGCCCGAACGTCGGGATTGTCTTCTACCGCCAGCATCTTCTCTGCATTAATCGCCACCAGCGTACCTTTGCGGATCTCGCCGTCAGCGTACAGATAATCCAGAGCGTGTTGAATATCGCGCCAACCAATGAGTTGCAACCCTCTCAGCAGGTACAACGGCGCGGATGTCGTCTCAGTCATGTACACCCTTTATCAGACTTGAGGTTGCGTCAGCGGCTTAATCCGCTTATGAATCAGCCCTACGCTATCCAGGAACCAGTACAGCAGTTTTGCCGCCAGTAAGCAGATGCCAAAGATAACGAGGAAAAAAACCACGCGGGAACCGAACGCATCCAGCCCTTCGCGCGCCAGCACGATCATGTTGAAGATCGCGCCAAAACAGAAACTGTGCAGTATCGCCGCTTTATAACGGTTACTCTCCCGGTTGCCAAGCTCATACAGCCAGTCAAACCATTTAATGATCAGCCCGACCACCACCGCCCCCAACGGCACAAACCAGATGCCGCCCATCACCACCAGCGACCCAATCAGGGTCGGCGAAATCGCCAGACCGGAATGGTTATTCAGCACTTCCCAGGTGAAATAGTTGGCAGTATTGAGCACCATGCCCGGACGACCGTGCCATAGCCAGCTGGGGATAAAAACGTAAAAATCCCGCACCATTGGCGCCAGCCCCTGGAACGCAATCTTGTCGTAGTTTTGCAGCAATAAAGCCAGGTTTTCCCACGGCGAGAAGGTATCGCGGGTCAGATAGAGGAACGTATAAAACGCCTCATCGCCGCTGACGTTCATGCCATAACGCTTAAGCGCCAGCCAGAACATACCGACAATGCCCAGCACGCCCGCCACCGCCAGCATCCACAGGCTGATCCAGCCGCGAATAATGCCGATAAACAGAAAAATGGCGAAGGCGATGATAATGTTCGCCCGGGTGCCGCCGACGATAACGTAGGTCAGCAGGCCAAACGCGACGGTGCTGATGAGAAAGAATAGCCACGCCTTATAACTCTGACGCAGAAAATAAACCACCAGCATCGCCGGGATGAAAAAGTAGAAAAAGCGCTTTAGCGCCACCCCGGAGACTTCGCTGGAGAAGATCTGGCTATAGGCGTTGAGTCTGAATAGCAGGAAACCGTTGTGCGCAAAGAAAATCCCCAGGCAGAGCAACGCAATCCCCAGTAAAATGCCCCAGGTCAGGTGCGTCTCCACGCGGTTCATGGTGTACAGCGGGCGATGCTGACGTTCCCTGGCCGCCGGGCGCAGGCGCGTTTTATAGGTGACGTAGTACACCGCGTAAAAGCAGACCGAGACCAGCAGGGTCTGCAGCAGAATTTCCGGCGGAGCCACCGCCACCCCGAAGCGGAACACCAGAATGCTGGTCAGCGGGAAGCCGAAGAAGAAGGTCAGCAGGAACAGCAACGAAAAAAAGACGTTAAAGTTAAAGCGCACGCGGCGGAATTCAAAGTAAGTAATGGTGGCGATAAACAGCGTCGAGAGCAGCCAGACCACCAACAGCCCGCAAAATTGCATTAATGTCATTCGCCCACCCCCGCGGCAATCCGCAATGCCCGTCGCCATCCCGCCAGATAATTCGGACGGAAGAAGGCGATCTGATTTTTATCCACAGCGGCTAACTGGCGCTGCGCTTCGCGCACGACAGCCGTATCCAGCGGGTCGCCGGTAAAGAGTACCGGAATATGCTGTTCCGACATATCCTGCCAGAAGGGATTCTCCCGGTTGAGAACGCAGGGGATCCCGGCCTGAATCAGCAGGCACAGCGTACCGATACCCTGCTGGCGGGCAAACAGAAAGTAGCCAAGATCGCAACGACGCAGCAGGGCGAGGTAATCATCGAACCCCAGCTTATCGCTCAGCACCTGGAGATGCTGCGGGCTAAACAGCGCCGCTCCGGCCTCGCGAACTTCGTTGATGTAGTCACGATTATTGGCCGGATATCCCATTGGCACAACCACGTTCACCGTATCGCCAAACTGCTGGTGGATCGCGCGCAGCGCGGCGATATGCTCGTTGCTGCGATCGCCGGAATTGCCCACCAGAATAGTCAACGTATCGCCGCGCGGGGAACTATCGGCGAGCGCATTAAGCGTCGGATCCATACGGGTCGGGAAGTAGAGCAACTCGCCGGGCACGCCCGGATGTCTGGCGGTGAACCAGCTCAGATCGCCGCGAGTCGCAAATACGCGGCCGACTCGCCTTTGCGCCATACGCCGCAGCGGATAGAACAGGCGGAATTTCAGGCTGGCAGCGTTCTCATACAGGTCCGCGCCCCAGATATGCCAGTTAAACTGCGCCGGACGGATCCCGCCGCTTAGCAGCGCCAGCCACAGACCAGTATTGAACTGGCCATGAAAGAAAAAGCGCTGCTGCCGGTTCGCCTTCGCCAGAGCGATAACCGCCTGCGCCAGCGATTTTTTCCCCGGATAACCAGTAATGGATAGTGCGGGATACGCTTCGCGAACCGCTTTCCCATCACCAACGATCATAAACAGGCGCGCCTGCTGGTCGTTGACCGCCAGTTCATCATTAAAAAACCGCAGAACGGTCTGGTTGTGGTGCGGAATATCCGATCCCAGTACATGTATCAGTGCAGTCATGCCCGTCTACGCCAAAGTAAAAACACGCCGCTACAGAGGGCGAAATAAACAACATAAGTGGCCATATACGCCTGCGCCGCGCCGATGGCACCGTGCGCCGGGATAAGCCAGTGCGAAAATGCGGTCAACAGCGTGAACTGGCTGATTTCCGTCAGAATATAAAAACGCAGCGAGGCTTTGGCGATCACCAGATAACCATAAACATAGGCCCCGACTTTCAGCACATCGCCCACCAGTTGCCAGGCAAACAGATCGCGCATCGCCGTAAAACGGTCGGAAAAAAGTAGCCAGATGGCGAAGTCGCGCAGCAGCCACACGGTTAAGCCGCCTGCCGCCACCGCCGGAAGGACAAATTTTAACGATTTGCCAATCTCGCGAGTGATATCCGCTTTCGCGTTCAGACGAGAGAGCGTCGGCAGCAGGTACACGCTAAACGAAGCGGTAATAAACTGCAACCAGGCGTCGGAGATGCTGCTCACGCCCTGCCAGATCCCCACCGCGTCCCAGCCATAATGAGCCGCCAGCAGATTACGCATCATCACATAGGCGACAGGCAACGTCACCGAAGTCATCAGCGCCATCAGGGTAAATTTCGACAGTTGCCCCGCCAGGCCGTTATCCCAACGCGGGCGCAGCGCGCGCAGCGGAATATTGCCGCGCCGCCATAGCACAATGGCCGCCGGAACCACCACCAGCGCGGGCACCAGCGCCAGGCCGAGCAGCGCCCCCTGATAGCCGCCGAAACGGTAGCAGATATAGTAGGCCACGACGCCAATCAGGCTGCCGGCAATAAGCGACAGCGCATTTGCCGCCGCATCACGAAACCCTTTCATCAACGCCAGCAGGAAGTTCGCCCAGGCAATGCCCATCTGCACCAGCGCCACCAGCCGTACCAGATTCTGATAATGCTGATGACCGAACAACCCCTGACTTATCGGCGCCGCCGCCAGCAGGAATATCAGCGCCAGCAGAGTGGAGAACCCCAGCACCATCGTTGATGAAGTACCGACGACGCGATTCAACTGCTGGCGATCGTCATGATGCTGGGCGACCAGCTTAGTCACGCCGTTAAAAATCCCGGCTCCCGCCAGCACGCCAAGCACGGTCACCAGCTGGCGGAAGTTACCCGCCTGACCTACTCCGGCCGGACCGAAAGAGACCGCCAGCAGTTTAACCACCAGCAGACCCGCGCCGATTTTGACCATCGTGGACGCGGCGGTCCACAGAGACGCTTTAGCCAGCGACATATCAGGAGAAATAGCTCAGCAACGAGTTAATCACCGTGCGCTGGTTTACGCCCGACAGATTATAGAATAACGGCAGGCGCAACAGGCGTTCGCTCTCCCGGGTGGTGTAGCGATCCTCACCGTGGAATCGGCCAAAGTTCTCCCCTGCCGGGCAGCTATGCAGCGGGATATAGTGGAACACCGCCAGAATCTCCGCCTCTTTCAGCCAGGCAATCAGCTTGCTGCGATCGTCAATATCGCGCAGTTTGATATAGAACATATGCGCGTTGTGTCCGCAATCGGCGGGAATGACCGGCAGATCGATCCGCCCGGCGCGCGCCAGCGGCAACAGGGCATCATAATAGTTCTGCCACAGCGCCAGGCGCTGCTGGTTAATCCGCTCCGCCGCTTCCATCTGCGCCCACAGATAGGCCGCCTGTAAATCGGACATCAGATAGCTGGAACCAATATCGCGCCAGGTGTATTTATCCACCAGACCGCGAAA
The DNA here is from genome assembly GCF_043832615.1 of Klebsiella sp. KE9456. Lineage (NCBI taxonomy): Bacteria > Pseudomonadati > Pseudomonadota > Gammaproteobacteria > Enterobacterales > Enterobacteriaceae > Klebsiella > Klebsiella sp. KE9456. The sequence continues at coordinate 35,513 of NZ_JBDYQK010000023.1, read as the reverse complement.
AAACTGGCTACGGTTGGTGCCTTTTTCGCGAATGATCTCCGCGCGTTCCACCAGCTTGCGATCGTTAATCAGCGTTGCCCCGCCTTCGCCGCCGGCGGTGTAGTTTTTGGTTTCATGGAAGCTGAAACAGCCAATATGGCCGATGGTGCCGAGCGCGCGGCCTTTATAAGTGGACATCACCCCCTGAGCGGCATCCTCCACCACCAACAGATTATGTTTGCTGGCGATAGCCATGATGGTGTCCATCTCGCAGGCCACGCCCGCATAGTGGACCGGCACAATCGCGCGGGTTTTTTCACTGATTGCCGCCTCAATCAGCGTTTCATCGATATTCATGGTATCGCGACGAATATCAACAAAGACGATCTTCGCCCCGCGCAGTACAAAGGCGTTGGCGGTGGAGACAAAGGTGTAGCTCGGCATAATCACTTCGTCGCCCGGCTGGATATCCAGCAGCAGCGCCGCCATTTCCAGCGACGCGGTACAGGACGGCGTCAGCAGCGCTTTTGCCGTTGCAAAACGCTGCTCCATCCACTGCTGGCAGCGGCGGGTAAAACCGCCATCGCCGCATAGCTTGCCGCTTCCCATCGCTGACTGCATATAATCAAGCTCGGTTCCCACCACCGGCGGCGCGTTAAATGGAATCATCATGTCACCTGTATAACCAGTACGCGGTGCTTTCCACACTGGCACCGCTGAGAATGTAACGTTTAAGCGCGGCAACGTTGCCCATCTGGGTCGCCACCCGCAGCGTCGTCAGCCCGCGCAGCGCGGCCCAGCGTTGCGCCGCCTGCATTAATGTTGCGCCCTGTCCGCGCCCGGCCAGCAGACCTATTCTTGCCTCTTGCTCATTGAGCTGGCGCAGAGAGACAAACCCGCGGATCTCACCATCAGGTGCGCGACAAATCAGGCACTGGTGATCGAAAATCCCCAGTACCGCGTTTTCAATCCACTGGGCATAGAAACGTTCGCTGGCGTCAGGGGCGTACCAGGGCGCACGAAAACGACTCTGAGCAAAAGCCTGAGCTGCCAGCTCGCGCAGTCGGGGAATATCCGCTTCTGTCGCCCTCTCAGCGCCAACGTCATCATAAGCCGTAAGCGTAAGCGCGAGATCGACTTCGCCCTCTACCAGCCGGAAGCCTGACGCCTGTAGCGCATCCAGCCGTGCGACATCATCCGCCGCGACTTTGGCCTGCACTCGCGACCAGCCAGCCAGCGCTTCCGTCGTCAGCAGCGGCGCGTCATCGGCAAAGCGCAGGATAGCGCTGTTAACGCCGAAGAAGCGGTTTTCCCACTCCAGGGGCTCAATACTGGCGCGGACGGGCACGGAGAAGATCCAGTAAGTATTGGCCGTAGCCGGTTTTTTCCAGCCGTTTCGCCGCGCGCTTCACGCCGTCGTCATCCAGCCAGCCGTTGCGCCAGGCGATCTCCTCCAGGCAGGCAATTTTGAAGCCCTGACGCTTTTCAACCGTCTGCACAAACATGCTGGCCTCAATCAGGCTATCGTGAGTGCCGGTATCCAGCCAGGCAAAACCGCGGCCCAGCAGCTCAACCGTCAATGCGCCATCGTCGAGATACATTTGATTGATAGAGGTGATCTCCAGTTCGCCGCGCGCCGAGGGTCTGACCCGTTTGGCGTATTCCGCCACTTTACCGTCGTAAAAATAGAGGCCGGTGACCGCCCAGTTGGATTCAGGTTTTTTTGGCTTCTCTTCCAGCGAAATCGCACGGAACGCATCATCAAACGCCACCACGCCAAAGCGTTCAGGATCCATCACCTGATAACCAAATACCGTCGCCCCGGAAGTCCGGGCCGCCACGCTACGCAGTTTCGGACTGAAGCCCTGGCCGAAAAAGATATTATCGCCCAGCACCAGGCACGAAGGCTCGCCGTTAAGGAACGCCTCGCCGATGATAAAGGCCTGCGCCAGTCCATCCGGGCTCGGCTGGACGGCGTAGCTTAGCTGCACGCCGAATTCCGAACCATCGCCAAGCAGACGCTGAAAATCACGCTGGTCATCCGGAGTAGTAATAATCAACACCTCGCGGATACCGGCCAGCATCAGTACCGATAGCGGATAATAGATCATCGGCTTATCGTAGATGGGTAGCAGCTGTTTCGAAACGCCGCGTGTGATCGGATGCAGGCGAGTACCCGAGCCGCCAGCCAGAATAATACCTTTCATCTTCCCCCTCAGACGCTCAGGCTTGCAGGCCCAGGCGTTCTCCTTGATAGCTACCGTCCAGAACCTGCTGCCACCAGGCTCTATTCTCCAGGTACCACTGAACGGTTTTGCGCATACCGCTGGTAAAGGTTTCGTCCGGCCTCCAGCCCAGCTCGCGTTCAATTTTCGTCGCATCAATGGCGTAACGCAGGTCGTGCCCGGGACGGTCGGCAACGAAGGTGATGAGATCGCGATAGTGCGCCAGACCATCAGGTTTGTGCGGCGCCAGGGTTTCCAACAGCTCGCAAATGGTTTCCACCACCTCGATATTCTTACGCTCGTTATGGCCGCCGATATTGTAAGTCTCGCCCGGCTCGCCGCAGGTTGCCACCCGATAAAGCGCCCTGGCGTGATCTTCAACGTATAGCCAGTCACGAATTTGCTGGCCATTGCCATAAACCGGCAGCGGTTTGCCCGCCAGCGCGTTGAGGATGGTCAGCGGGATCAGCTTTTCCGGGAAATGATACGGCCCGTAGTTATTCGAGCAGTTAGTCACCAGCGTCGGCAGGCCATAGGTTCGCTTCCAGGCGCGAACCAGATGATCGCTGCTGGCCTTTGAGGCGGAATAGGGACTGCTGGGGGCATAGGGGGTGTTTTCGGTAAATAAGCCGCCGCTATCGTGCAGATCGCCATAGACCTCATCCGTCGAGATATGATGAAAGCGAAAAGCCGCTTTTTTTTCGGGCGCCTGCGCATTCCAGTACGCCCGTGCGGCTTCCAGCAACATCCAGGTACCGACAATATTGGTTTCAATAAATGCCGCCGGACCATCAATAGAGCGATCGACGTGGCTTTCCGCCGCCAGGTGCATCACGATATCGGGCTGGTAGTGGCCAAATACGCGATCCAGCGCTGGCCGATCGCAGATATCTACCCGCTCAAAGGCAAAGCGCGGGTCCTGAGCAACAGGGGCCAGCGACATCAGATTTCCGGCATAGGTCAGCTTATCCACCACCACGACCTTATCGGCAGTTGCCGTGATGATTTCACGCACCAACGCCGAACCGATAAACCCGGCTCCGCCGGTGACCAGAATCGTTCTCACCGCCAGACCCCTTTGGTGTCGACGATAAACGGCTGACTCACGCTGTCGCCGCTTATCGCTTTAAATTCTTTATGATCGACCAGCATCACCAGCACATCGGCGCTCGCCAGCGCCTCGTCCAGCGGCGTCAGAGCGCACAGGCCGTCAAGTTTGTTCGGCAGTTGCTGAATATTCGGCTCAACAACCAGGGTTTCGCCGCCATGCCAAAGGGCGATTTGCCGGGCAATCGCCATTGCCGGGCTTTCGCGCAGATCATCAATATTGGGCTTAAACGCAAGGCCAAAGCAGGCGATTTTCAGCTCGCTGGCGCGTTTGTTGCTGGCGGCGAGGCAGTCGGCGACCCGCGTTTTAACCTGATCGATAACCCATTCCGGTTTATGGTCGTTTACCTCGCGCGCGGTGCGGATCAGCCGCGCCTGCTGCGGATTTTGCGCTACGATAAACCACGGATCGACCGCAATGCAGTGGCCGCCGACGCCCGGACCAGGTTGCAGGATATTAACGCGCGGGTGACGATTCGCCAGGCGAATCAGCTCCCAGACGTTAATCGCCTGATCGGCGCAAATCAACGAAAGTTCATTGGCGAAAGCGATATTGACGTCGCGGAAGCTGTTTTCGGTTAGCTTGCACATCTCAGCGGTGCGCGAGTTAGTCACCACACATTCGCCTTCGAGGAAAATTTTATACAGCTCGCTGGCGCGGGCCGAGCATACGGGAGACATCCCGCCGATCACGCGGTCATTTTTTATCAGTTCAACCATGACCTGCCCCGGCAAAACGCGTTCCGGGCAGTAGGCGATATTCACATCAGCCGCTTCGCCAACCTGTTGCGGAAAGCTCAGATCAGGGCGCATCTCCGCCAGCCAGGTCGCCATCTGCTCGGTTGCGCCGACCGGCGACGTGGACTCGAGGATAACCAGCGAACCTTTCTTTAGCGTCGGGGCGATAGACTTCGCCGCCGATTCGACGAAAACCATATCCGGCTCATGCAGATCTTTAAACGGCGTCGGTACCGCAATAAGGTACGCGTCAGCCTCCACCGGCGCGGTGGTGGCGCTCAGATAACCCTGCTCGACCGCCTCTTTGACAACGCTCGCCAGATCCGGCTCCACGATATGAATTTCACCACGATTAATGGTCTCCACGGCATGTTGATTGATATCAACGCCGACCACCCGCTTCTGCCGGGAGGCGAACGCGGCAGCGGTTGGCAGGCCAATATATCCAAGGCCAATCACTGAAATGGTAGAAAAACTCATAACGTTACCTGATTATTTTTTAGTGCGGACAAAATACGATGACACGCCTGTCCATCGCCGTACGGGTTATGCGCCCGACTCATGGCCTGATACGCAGACTCATCTTGCAGTAAGCGCGTGACTTCATTAACGATGCGCTGGCTATCGGTGCCCACCAGGCACACGGTACCGGCGCTGACCGCTTCCGGGCGCTCGGTCATGTCACGCATCACCAGAACCGGCTTCCCGAGCGATGGCGCCTCTTCCTGGATGCCGCCGGAGTCGGTCAGGATCAACCATGCGTGATTCATCAACCAGACGAACGGCAGGTAATCCTGCGGTTCAATAAGCATGACGTTATCAACGTGGCCAAGAATACGATTAACCGGCTCGCTAACGTTCGGGTTCAGATGCACCGGATAGACAATCTGTACATGCGGATTGTTGGCGGCGATCTCCGCCAGCGCATGGCATATCTGCTCAAAGCCGCGGCCAAAACTTTCCCGACGATGCCCGGTAACCAGAATCATTTTCCTGCCATCAGAGAGGAAGGAGTAACGCTGGGCGAGCTCATTGCGCAACGCTTCATCACGCAATGCCTGGTCACGCACCCAGAATAGTGCGTCAATAACTGTGTTACCGGTGACCGTAATCCGGCTGTCAGCGATATTCTCCTGCAGCAGATTCTGTCGTGACGTTTCCGTCGGCGCAAAATGGTACGTTGCCAGACGCCCGGTTAACATCCGGTTGCCCTCTTCCGGCCACGGCGAGCTCAAATCGCCCGTGCGCAGCCCGGCTTCCACATGGCCCACCGGAATTCGCTGATAGAACGCAGCCAGGCTCGCCGCCATCGTGGTGGTCGTGTCGCCATGCACCAGCACCACATCTGGCCGGAACGATTCCAGTACCGGTTTCATGCCTTCAAGAATACGACAGGTAATCTCCGTCAGCCCCTGACCTGGCTGCATAATGTTCAGATCATAGTCCGGAACAATAGAAAAAAGTTTTAATACCTGATCGAGCATCTCCCTGTGCTGCGCGGTCACGCAAACTTTCGCCTCAAAATGAGGGTCTTTTGCCAGCGCATGAACCAGAGGCGCCATCTTTATGGCTTCTGGTCTCGTGCCAAACACCGTTAGTACTTTCACATCAACTCTCTTCGATTAGGCGATAAAGGCGATACTCGTCGTCTTTCAAGCAGCATCTGCATCGCCGACGAGGGATAACTCGACATCAACAAGGTCTCACTGCGGGCTGCATTCACTGGACACGGCGACGCGATAACGCAACGCCTGCGCCAATGAGCGCGCCCACAATCCCCCACATCACCATCAGAAACACGCGACGCGGGCTGTCGCGTTTTACCGGCTCTTCAGGCGTGCGCAGATACCTGTAAGTCTGGAAACGCGGGTCCAGGGTCGGCCCGACGTTTAAGGTCGTTAGCATGGCGCGGCTCTGATCATAATCCAGACTGTATTCCGGCCCCACCGCCTGTAGATTTTCCAGCCGCGCCTGCAGCATCGGCCTTCCCAGCAAAAACAGTTCAGAATCCGGCAACTGGTCTGGCGGAACGTCGGTTTCACTGCGGGAGATGTTATGCTGCTGCGCAACTTTCAGCGCCTGTTCCACGCTATGCATGCGGCGATTGAAAATCGCGCGCGCCACCTCTTCCTGACGTTTCACCTGCGCTTTCATCTGTATGGTGCGGGCAGCCCAGGCGCCTTTAAGCTCGTCATTGAGATGCCCCGCCGCGCGCTGGCTGGCAAAAGCGACATACTGTCGCAGCAGATTATTGGCATCCGGTGCCGTTTCGGCTGTCAGCTTCACGCTATCGTTGACGTTTTTTTGCGCATCGCCCGGTATAAACTGAATATCGTTAATCAGGTCATCCAGCAGTGCGGCGTCGGCGCGAGCATTACCCGACTGGCGCTGTTTGTAGTAGTCAGTCTGCAGCCAGAAGTCACGACGAGTATCCCATGACGCCTGCTGCATAATGAACTCTTTATAGGCTTCGTCCATTACCGAAGGTTGATCGACCGAAGCAAGATTGGCCTTGATATCAAGATTACGTAAGAACTGCTGTTGCGAATAGTACCCTCCCAGCATATTCACCGTTGGCCTATCGGTAATCGCCGTCGCGCTCCACTCCTGGCGAGCAAAAAAGGTATAAACCAGAACAATCAGTGCAAAAAGCACCGCGATACCGGCTATCCAGCTTTTCCCTGACCATAAGGCGCGAAACAACCCGCGAATATCCAGTTCATTCTCAACATTCACTGCACGAACTCCCGGTAATGGTTGACTCATCAGGTCCCCAGATTTACTTGGTTAATTTTGGATTATTGCCGCTGTGTCGCCGTATTCTGCGTCTAATGCGCTTAACCAGGCGCGCCACTTTCCACGCGCGTTTAATACAGTAGCCATAAAGAAAGAAGGCTAATAAAAAGAGTATTAACATCACCCATTCAGGAACAAAGCGGGTATATTCCGCCACCACGCCAACCAGCGCCAGTAGCGCTGCCGCCAGGGTAATCAGAACGAACGCCTGGCGGGAAGTAAACCCGGCACGCATAATCAAGTGATGAATATGCTGCCGGTCCGGAGAAAACGGGCTCATCCCTTTACGCAGACGACGATACATAATCGCCACCATATCCATCAGCGGGATAGCAATAATCCACAATGCGGTTACCGGGCTAATAGGATGCGTTTTTCCCTGCGTGGTCTCCAGCAGCAGCCAGATGATAGTGAAACCAATCATGGTACTGCCAGCGTCCCCCATAAAGACCTTATAGCGACGGCCAAGCACGCCGAGGTTAAGTAAAATATAGGGTAAAATGGCGGCAATCATCGCAAAACACCACATCGCCAGGCTATATTGACCATCAAACAACAGGATGATTCCCATTGCCGCGAATGAGACAGAGGAGAGGCCGCCAAGCAGGCCATCAATACCATCCACCATATTGAAGGCATTGATCGCGGCCCAAACGGCAAAAAGGGTAAGGAAAAAGCCAAAGGGGCCGAGAACCAGCTCCCACGCGCCAAAAATAAACCCGAGGCTACTCAGATGAAGATGGCCAACCGTCATCATAATGATGGCAATCGCGGCCTGAATAACCGCGCGAATTTTGACACTGATATCGAAACGGTCGTCCAGCGCGCCGACCAGCACCAGTACCCCGGCACACGCAAGATATAGCCGGGCATGGGGAATATAATAATCGGCAATGGCAAATGTAAAACATATACCTGCATATACTGAGATACCACCGACTAACGGAATCAATCCCTGATGCCGTTTGCGATAGTTTGGTTTATCCACTAGCCCAATTTTTTCCGCCGCCTTACGAGCAACAAATATAAACAGGGTAGTAAATAAGAAAATACTGATTAATTCAGTAATAGCAGTGAGTAAATTCACAATGCAGTGCTCTCAGCATAGTTAATGCGGGAAGTATAACGACGATATCTCAGCTCCAGAAGGGGTAAAGGCAGAACATTACAAATTTATTGTAGAAATTTTAGGCTGTTAAAGCACCGCACTCTCTTTGCCATCGTGCTGAATACATCATTCGTTTACACCCGCTTTTCTTCCCTGCATGGATCATACAAACCCGGAAAACAAAACGCCACGCAATAGCGTGGCGTTCTCTGGCTTTTTTTAAATTACGAGCGCTTCATCATATCGAAAAAGTCATCGTTGGTTTTGGTCATCGCCAGTTTATTGATGAGGAACTCCATCGCGTCGATTTCACCCATCGGATGGATGATTTTACGCAGAATCCACATTTTTTGCAGCTCTTCCTGCGTGGTGAGCAGCTCTTCTTTACGGGTACCGGAACGGTTGTAGTCGATAGCCGGGAAGACGCGTTTTTCGGCAATCTTACGCGAGAGGTGCAGCTCCATATTACCGGTGCCTTTAAACTCTTCGTAGATAACTTCGTCCATTTTAGAACCGGTATCGATCAGCGCGGTCGCGATGATGGTCAGGCTACCGCCCTCTTCGACGTTACGCGCGGCGCCAAAGAAACGCTTCGGACGGTGCAGGGCGTTGGCGTCCACACCACCGGTCAGGACTTTACCGGAAGCCGGCACTACGGTGTTGTAAGCGCGCGCCAGACGAGTAATCGAGTCGAGCAGGATGATAACGTCTTTTTTATGTTCAACCAGACGCTTCGCTTTCTCGATCACCATTTCCGCAACCTGAACGTGACGGGAGGCAGGTTCGTCAAAGGTTGAAGCAACCACTTCACCTTTAACCAGACGCTGCATCTCAGTCACTTCTTCCGGACGCTCGTCAATCAGCAGGACCATCAGCACACAATCAGGATGGTTGTAGGCAATGCTCTGCGCGATATTCTGCAGCAGCATGGTTTTACCGGCTTTCGGCGGCGCCACAATCAAACCACGCTGGCCGCGACCGATCGGCGATGCCAGATCGAGAACACGCGCGGTTAAGTCTTCCGTTGAGCCGTTACCACGCTCCATACGCAAACGTGAATTTGCGTGCAGTGGCGTCAGGTTTTCAAAGAGGATCTTGTTACGCGCGTTTTCCGGTTTGTCATAGTTAACTTCATTAACTTTCAACAACGCAAAGTAGCGTTCGCCTTCTTTCGGCGGGCGAATCTTACCAGAAATGGTATCACCAGTGCGGAGGTTGAAACGGCGGATTTGGCTGGGAGAAACGTAGATGTCATCAGGACCGGCGAGGTAGGAGCTGTCTGCAGAGCGGAGGAAACCAAATCCATCCTGCAGTATCTCCAGTACGCCATCGCCAAAGATATCTTCACCACTCTTCGAATGCTGCTTGAGGATGGCAAAAATAATATCCTGCTTACGCATACGGGCCAGGTTTTCCAGCCCCATATTTTCGCCGAGAGTAATCAGCTCAGAAACCGGCGTATTCTTTAATTCGGTAAGATTCATAATGATGTGGGTTCTTAAACTCGGGGTAATTCTCGAACTTAATGTTGTGAATGGTATGGCAGGAACATCCATGCCTGTTAACGGCCTTCATCTCGTGTCTGTACGTTGCCTGGTCACAGGAAAAAACACAGAACTGAAACGACTAGACGGAATGAGTGATAAGCCAGGAATTATTAGCTTCACGCGCATTTTCTGCGGGACGCTTTGGGTAAAACAAGATTCAAACAAAAGGTATGTTTAAAACGAAGTCTGGGATTAACTTAGCACGACTCTGGCCGGGCGTCCAGAGATCCACAAAAAATAGGAGCCCGGACGCCGGAATAACAAACCGCTTACGCCAGGTTGGCGTCGAGGAACTCTTTCAACTGGCCTTTAGACAGCGCGCCAACTTTGGTCGCCGCAACTTCGCCATTTTTGAACAGCAGCAGAGTCGGGATGCCGCGAATGCCGTATTTCGGCGCCGTACCCGGGTTCTGATCGATGTTCAGTTTCGCAATGGTCAGTTTGCCCTGATACTCTTCAGCGATCTCATCCAGAATCGGGGCGATCATTTTGCACGGACCGCACCACTCTGCCCAGAAATCGACGAGGGTTAGCCCGTCAGCCTTGAGTACGTCCGTGTCAAAACTGTCGTCAGTCAGGTGAATAATTTTATCGCTCATATTTAACTCCACAGGAATAAGCCTGGTGTGTTGGTGTCGCAGCCATCAACGACGTGTCAATGCTACGTTACGCACGCTGTTCTTCAGGGTGCATCTTTTCACTGCCTGCGAGATAAGCCCCATCATAGGCTTCCCACCGGCAGACGTTAAAGCAACCTGCGCTCAAACTGGCTTATCGCAGATTTGCCACCCTCGGCTCGCTTAGTCGTCTAAGCTTTCGAGGATGCGTTCTGTTGCCGCAGACGTACCTTGAATAATTTCATGCATAGCCAACGAAAGGTTGACGTTATTTCACCGGATACGCTTTCTTAATGCAATAGTAAGCTGATATTCTACCACACTATGAGCAAAACACATTTAACAGAACAGAAGTTTTCCGACTTCGCCCTGCACCCTGCAGTCGTCGAGGCCCTTGAAAAAAAAGGGTTTCATAATTGCACACCCATTCAGGCACTCGCCCTCCCGCTAACGCTGGAAGGTCGTGATGTCGCCGGGCAGGCGCAAACCGGTACCGGTAAAACGATGGCGTTCCTGACGTCAACGTTTCATTATCTTCTCACACACCCGGCTATCGCTGACCGCCAGGTCAACCAGCCGCGCGCGCTAATCATGGCGCCAACGCGTGAACTGGCGGTGCAAATTCATGCCGATGCAGAACCTCTGGCGCGGGCAACCGGCCTGAAGCTTGGTCTGGCTTACGGCGGTGATGGCTATGACAAACAGCTGAAAGTGCTGGAAAGCGGCGTGGATATTCTGATCGGCACAACCGGTCGTCTTATCGACTATGCCAAACAAAACCATATCAACCTCAGCGCCATTCAGGTTGTCGTCCTTGACGAAGCCGATCGCATGTACGATCTCGGCTTTATTAAAGATATCCGTTGGCTGTTCCGTCGGATGCCGCCCGCAAATCAGCGCCTGAACATGTTGTTCTCCGCCACCCTTTCATATCGCGTACGTGAACTGGCGTTCGAACAAATGAACAACGCCGAATATGTCGAAGTTGAACCAGAGCAGAAAACAGGCCACCGCATCAAGGAAGAACTGTTCTATCCTTCCAACGAAGAAAAAATGCGTCTGCTGCAGACGCTGCTGGAAGAAGAGTGGCCGGATCGCACCATTATTTTTGCCAACACCAAACACCGTTGTGAAGATATCTGGGGTCATCTGGCGGCGGACGGCCATCGCGTTGGTCTGTTGACCGGCGACGTGGCGCAGAAAAAACGCCTGCGTATTCTCGATGAATTCACCCGCGGCGATATTGATATTCTGGTCGCAACCGATGTCGCCGCCCGCGGCCTGCACATCCCGGCCGTTACCCATGTCTTCAATTACGACCTGCCGGACGATTGCGAAGATTACGTTCACCGCATTGGTCGTACCGGTCGCGCTGGCGCCAGTGGTCACTCCATCAGCCTGGCCTGTGAAGAGTACGCGCTGAACCTCCCGGCTATCGAAACCTATATCGGCCACTCGATTCCGGTAAGCAAATACAATTCAGATGCGCTGATGACCGGACTGCCTAAACCGCTACGTCTCACGCGTACGCGCCCTGGCAACGGCCCGCGTCGTAACGGTCCGCCCCGTAATCGTCGTCGTTCAGGTTAACGATATGCCATACACAACGTCATTCAGGTTGCATCAGGGCAGCAAAGAAGCGAATCCCGACGGGCTTTTTCGGGTAAGTGATTCGGGTGATAAATTTGTCAGCAACAGATTTGCACGCCGCTTACAACGCCCCGTCGGGTTGGGTCCCAGGAGCGGGCCGAATAATCAACGCAGCCAACACTGAGGCAGCCTGAAGGATGAAATGTATGAGTTCCCCCTCGCTCTATGCGGCTATCGATCTTGGTTCCAATAGCTTTCATATGCTGGTTGTACGCGAGGTGGCCGGGAGCATCCAGACCCTCAATCGTATCAAACGTAAAGTCCGTCTGGCTGCTGGATTGAGTAATGACAACACCCTCTCAGCGGAAGCCATGGAGCGCGGCTGGCAATGTTTACGCCTGTTTGCCGAGCGTTTGCAGGATATCCCTACGGCGCAAATCCGCGTGGTTGCTACCGCAACATTACGTCTGGCAGTTAACGCCGGAGAGTTCCTGGAGAAAGCGCAGGAGATCCTCGGCTGCCCGGTGCAGGTCATCAGCGGAGAAGAAGAAGCTCGCCTGATCTATCAGGGCGTGGCGCATACCACCGGCGGCGCGGATCAGCGCCTGGTCGTGGATATCGGCGGCGCCAGTACCGAACTGGTTACCGGTACCGGAGCACAAACCACCTCGCTTTTCAGCCTGTCGATGGGCTGCGTCACCTGGCTGGAGCGCTACTTCGCCGATCGTAGTCTCACCAAAGAAAATTTCGATCTTGCGGAAACCGCCGCACGTGAGGTATTACGCCCCGTCGCCGATGTTCTGCGCTATCACGGCTGGAAAGTGTGCGTCGGCGCGTCCGGCACCGTTCAGGCATTACAGGAAATCATGATGGCCCAGGGGATGGATGAACGCATCACTCTGGATAAGCTCCGGCAGCTTAAACAGCGCGCGATTCAGTGTGGCCGTCTGGAAGAGCTGGAAATTGAAGGCCTGACGCTCGAACGCGCGCTCGTTTTCCCCAGCGGCCTGGCCATTCTGATGGCTATCTTCAGCGAGCTAAACATACAGAGCATGACCCTGGCGGGCGGTGCACTACGCGAAGGCCTCGTTTACGGTATGCTGCATTTGTCGGTCGATCAGGATATTCGTAGCCGCACGCTACGTAATATTCAGCGCCGGTTTCTGGTGGATACCGCTCAGGCACAACGCGTTGCCCGCCTGGCCGACCATTTCGTTCATCAGGTGGAAAAGCGCTGGGAAATTGAGCCATTGTGCTTTGATCTGCTGCAAAGTGCCTGTCAGCTGCATGAAATCGGCCTGAGCGTGGAATACAAACAAGCACCGCTGCATTCCGCCTGGCTGGTACGCAATCTCGACCTGCCCGGCTTTACACCTGCGCAAAAGAAGCTGCTGGCCACGCTGCTGTTAAACCAGACCAATGCTGTCGACCTCTCTTCAATTCATCAACAAAACGCGGTTCCGCCGAAGGTCGCGGAGCATATGTGCCGCCTGCTGAGACTGGCTATTCTGTTCGCCAGTCGCCGACGCGACGATTTGCTGCCGATGATTACGCTGGCCGCCGAAGATGAAAGTTTGACGCTGACGCTGCCGCACGGCTGGCTGGAAAATCATCCGCTGGGCCAGGAAATGGTAGAACAGGAGTGCCAGTGGCAAAGTTACGTTCACTGGCCGCTGTTGATCAAAGAACAGCCATCCTGAGTTGATATCCGTCATATTTCAGGTTGCGGGTGCGTTGGTGCGACGCCCCGTTATTGTAGCTTCACCCTGAAATCAAAATTGAAGTAATTGCTCAGGCAAAACGCGGTTCCGTATTCCAGCACGTCTCCCTGAGCGTTACGGCTTTTCAGCGTAATTTTCATTAATGGGACCCCATGCGGTAAATCCAGTAAACTCAGTTCTTCTGCCGAAGGGACATGTACCGTCAGGGAGTAATCCTGAAGATCGGGAAAAATTCCGTTTTCAGCCCAGTGAGCATACAGTGAACCTTCGAATAAATCCGGGCGTGGCAAGAAACGCGCCGGGATAAACATGGTCTCGATAGAAACCGGCAGGGAATCTACCAGGCGTACGCGTTTTATTTTCGCCACGCGATCCCCGACAGCGATCTCCAGTTCACGTGCCAGAACGTCATCCGCCGCCAGTTTTTCCCTCACCAGCCAGCGGTCGGACAGCGTCCCGGCATGTTGTAGCTGGGCAGAAAATCCGCCGCTGGCAAGGTTATAACTTACCGGCTGATTCACTTCCGTCCCTTTCCCGTGCCGCTTGATAACCCGCCCGCCTTCCTGCAAAGCCTCCAGCGCTTTCACCACCGTCACCCGTGATAATTCAAGCGCCTGAGACATTTTACGTTCAGAGGGCAAAATACTGCCATGAGTCAGTAACCGATCCGCCATCGCTGCTTCAATAGCTTGTTTTAGTTGCATATAAAGCGGCGCGGGCGCCTCTGCATTCAGGCGAGCTTTTATGTACTCAAGCAGCGGTTGCGGCATCATTTCGTGGCCTTCCAGAATTATGTGGCTGTGGATTTATCATAGTGGATCCATACTGGAATCTGTAGCGCCATCATCGTGTCTCCCGGCACGCTCCCGCCTCCCTTCTTATCATCAAAATGTCCCGTCGATCACAGTGTGATGATAAAGGACTTTAACTGGACTTAATCTGGATCTATTTTCAGTATAACTTTTGTTCACTTCTTGCCGGGAGTCATTGATGTCTGATATTCGCCCTGCGTCTACCGCGGAACGCCGCATTCTTGGCTGCCTTTACGGGCAAGCCACTGGCGATGCAATGGGAATGCCTTCTGAATTATGGGCTAAGCGTCGAATCATTAACTATTTTGGCTGGATAGAACGCTTTCTTCCCGGTCCGAAAGAAAATATCGCCGCCTGCGAATTTAACGCCGCTGAATTCACCGATGATACCCATCAGTGTATCGCACTGATGGATGCGCTGAATGAAAACAACGGTGTCACCAATCCACTGCTTATCGCCAGACATATTCTGCTGTGGGCCAGAGGCTGTCAGGCATTTGAAAAAAATATCCTCGGCCCGACCTCGAAAGCGTCCCTGATTGCACTTGAGCAGGGGCAGTTGCTGGATGACATCGCCGCCAACGGCGTGACCAACGGCGCGGCAATGCGCGTGGCGCCGATGGGTTGCCTGCTGCCAACCCGGGACAAAGCCTTTTTCATTGAGCAAGTACGGCTGTCCTGCCTGCCTACACACAAATCAGATATCGCCATTGCCGGTGCGGTGGTAATTGCCTGGGCCATCAGTCGCGCCATTGAAAGTGCCGACTGGTCATTAATCAAAACGGAGCTGGTATCGCTGGCGAACGAAACTCAGCGCCATTATGAGTCCACTTTTAGTCCACTTCTCGGTAATCGCATCCAGCTGGCGCTGGAAAAGATGTCGGGGGAAACAGATCACCTGAAAGGCATTGATCGTATTTATACGGATATCGGTGCTGGTATGGATGTCATCGAATCCGTCCCCGCAGCAATTGCGCTGGTCGATCTATCCGGAACGCAGCCAATGAAATGCGCCATGCTGGCGGCAAATTTGGGCGGCGACACTGACACCATTGGTGCGATGGCAACCGCTATCTGCGGCGCGCTTCATGGAATCGACGCCTTCCCTGAAGACGCAATACACCAGATTAATCAGGCCAACAATATAGATTTCACGCCTTACGCACAGCAACTTGCAGGTTATCGCTTCGCATAATTCATAGAGGGTATCTATATGGACAGCAAAGCTTCATACGATGGCACCATCCAGACCCCCGGCATGGCGGAGCTGGGAATCGGTCTGGTACCTCCCGTCCACCAGACCCAAAAACCGATCCAGCTATTTTTCGTCTGGTGCGCGGCGAATATCGGCATTCTCGGGGTAGTTTACGGCGCGGTCATTGTGTCGTTCGGGCTCTCATTCTGGCAGTCGATACTTGCCGCCGTGGCGGGAGTCGCCTCCTTTGCGCTGGTTGGGGTAACCAGTATCGCCGGAAAAATTGGGCGCACCACGACGCTGACGCTCTCCCGCATCATATTTGGCAAACGCGGTAATATCGCGCCCACCAGCTTTTGTTGGATCAACCTGATGGGTTGGGAATCGGTGAATATGATTACCGGCACGCTCACGCTCGTCGCGATGTTTGCCGCCATGGGGTTTGCGGAGAGTCTGACCACCACCGCGTTATCGCTTTTTCTGTTTGGCGGATTGACCGTGCTGGTCAGCGTGCTCGGCCAGAATGCCGTATTGATGATGCAAAAATGGATCACCCGTATCTTTGGCGCCATGACGCTGCTGGTGGTGATTTATTTACTGTTTACCGCAGACTGGCAGGCCATCCTCGCGCTGCCTCCGGGCAACTGGATGACCGGCTTTCTCCCGGCAGTCTCTATTATTGCCGCAAGCACCGGTATCAGCTGGGCTATCGCCGGCGCCGACTATAGCCGGGATCAGCATCCTGGTTCCGGTGAAAAGCGCATTTTTCTCGCCGTCGTCAGCGGCGCCGCCGTTCCCCTGTTGCTGCTGATGCTCACCGGCATACTGCTTACCGCCCAGATCCCCGATCTGGCGTCCAGCGAGAACCCGATTTCCGCGATCGGCAAACTGCTGCCTTCCTGGATGGCAATCCCCTATCTGGCCGCCGCGACCGCCGGGGTTGTGACGATCGCCGTCCTGAGCCTCTATTCCGCCAGTCTTAACCTGTTAAGCATGGGGATCAAGCTACAGCAACGTTCCGCCGTCGCCCTGGACGCCGTGCTGGTGCTGGGGATCGCCCTCTACGTGCTGTTCGTCTCGAAAGATTTTCTCGGGCCGTTCATCGCATTCCTGATTTTCTGCGGCGTCTTTCTGGCCGCCTGGGCCGCCATTTTTATCGTCGATTTTTACCGGCTGCGCCGCCATGGCGGATATGCCGAAGCGGACTTATTCCGCGAAAGCGGCGCAAACCGAATCGCGCTCGCCTGCTGGATTGTCGGCGCGCTGGCTGGATTGATGATATCGAAAACCGGCTTTATCGACGGGCCCTTTGCTGTCGGGATTTTCGCGGATTCCAGCCTCGGACTGTTCATCTCTTTTATTCTGAGCCTGATGCTGTATCTCATGTTCGGAGCCAAAAAGGGGGCTTATCATGATAATAACGGCTGATCGGCTATCGCCGCAGCGGCCGATCGTGGTTATCGGCGCCGCTTTTGTCGACATGATTCTCCATCTCGATACGCTGCCGCAAAGCGGTGGCGATATCTCCGCTTGCGACGGTGGACGGCAGATTGGCGGCTGCGCGTTTAATGTCGCCCGCGCGCTCTCGCGCCTTGAACTGGCCCCTGTTAACGCCATTCCGGTAGGCAACGGCGAGTGGGGGCACACCGTGGCGCAAAAAATGGCGCAGGAAAATTTACCCGTACTCTTACGTCACCCTGACCACGATAACGGCTGGTGTCTGGCTCTCGTTGAGGCAAACAAAGAGCGGACGTTTATCACCATTGAGGGTTGCGAGCAGCACTGGAACGCCGGTCTGCTGGCGCAAATCCCGCAGCCGAAGGGCGCTATCATTTATGTTTCAGGTTACGAACTGGCCAGCGCAGAGCTGCGCCAGTGGATCCTCGCGCTTACGGAGGATAAGACGCTATTCGTTGATTTTGGCCCCCGCCTGGACGATCTGGATATTCACTTTATTCAGGCGTTACTGCGAAAACGTCCCGTTCTCACCCTGAACCGCGATGAACTCAGAACGCTATGCGCACGTTTGTATGACCTGGATGGCGCCACGCCTGACGCCGCCTCACGGCTCGCCAGAGACTGGCAGTTGCGGGCGATTTGTCGGTTTGATAAGGAAGGCGCCTGGGTAGTCGAGCCCAACGCGGAGCCGCAGCCGATCCCGGCCTGTCGTGTGAAGGTTCACGACACCATTGCCGCGGGAGACAGCCACTGCGCGGGCGCGATCGCCGGGCTGGCCTGCGGGATGAATTTGCGTCAGGCCACGCTGCTGGGCAACCAGGTGGCGGCGATCGTCGTCAGTAAACCCGGTTCTGACGGCGCCCCCACCCGCCAGCAGCTACGCCAGTTCCAGCTGCGACAGGAAGAGAGCCGTTAACCGCTATTTACGCGCTTTCGCCAGCATCGCCCGGATGTTGGCGACGTTCGCCTGACCTTTATGCATGCGCTCTTCCGCCGAAATAACTTTGCGCTCCTGCTCCCAGATCAGGTCATCCTGCGGCAATTCCAGCAGGAAACGGCTCGGCTCAGGCCGCACCAGTTCGCCGTACTGGCGACGCTCTTTGCATAAGGTAAAAGTCAGCTCTTTCTGCGCGCGGGTAATACCAACGTAGGCAAGACGGCGTTCTTCATCGACATTGTCTTCATCAATACTGCTCTGGTGCGGCAACAGCCCCTCCTCCATGCCAACCAGATAGACGTACGGAAACTCCAGCCCTTTTGAAGCATGAAGCGTCATCAGTTGCACCTGATCCATCTCCTCATCCGACTCGCCGCGCTCCATCATATCGCGCAGCGTGAAGCGGGTAACAACCTGAGTGAGCGTCATCGGTTCATCGATGTCGCTGCCTTCCAGCATTTCAGTCATCCACGAGAAGAGCGTATTGACGTTTTTCATCCGCATTTCGGCGGCTTTCGGGCTGGGCGACGTTTCATATAGCCAGGATTCATAATCCACCCCGCGGATCAGGTCACGGACGGCGGCGATCGGCTCACGCTCTGAAAGCTGCTGAATTTCCCTTAACCAGTGGGTGAAGCGGGTTAACGCGTCATAGCCGCGCCCGCTTAACGTCTGGGTCAGCCCCATATCAAAGCTGGCGGTAAACAGACTTTTGTTACGCCCCATCGCCCACTCGCCCAGCTTTTGCAACGTCGCCGGACCGATTTCACGCTTCGGCGTATTGACGATACGCAGGAAGGCGCTGTCATCATCAGGGTTGGTCAACACCCGCAGATAGGCCAGCAGGTCTTTAATTTCCGGGCGAGAAAAGAACGAGGTGCCGCCGGAAATTTTGTACGGGATGCGGTTCTGCATCAGCATCTTTTCAAAAACCCGCGACTGGTGGTTGCCGCGATAAAGGATCGCATAATCCTTATATTCGGTTTTATTAATAAAGTGATGGGCGATCAGCTCGCCGGTTACGCGTTCCGCTTCATGGTCTTCATTATTCGCGGAGAGCACCTTCAGCTCCGCGCCGTAACCCAGTTCGGAAAACAGACGCTTCTCAAAAACGTGCGGGTTATTGGCAATCAGGATATTGGCCGCCTTCAGAATACGCCCGGAAGAGCGGTAGTTCTGCTCCAGCTTTATCACCTGCAGCGCCGGGAAATCCTGGCTTAACAGCACCAGGTTCTGCGGACGCGCGCCGCGCCAGGAGTAGATTGACTGATCGTCGTCGCCTACCACCGTAAAGCGCGCCCGCTGCCCCACCAGCAATTTCACCAGTTCATACTGGCTGGTATTGGTATCCTGATATTCATCCACCAGCAGATAACGAATTCTGTTCTGCCAGCGTTCCCGTACCTCTTCGTTGCGCTGCAACAGCAGCGTCGGCAGCAGGATCAGATCGTCGAAGTCGAGTACGTTGCAGGCTTTCATATGCGCATCGTACAGCCCGTAACAATGCGCAAAAATCCGCTCCCGTTCCCCTTTTGCTCCCGCCGCAGCCTGCGAAGGGGTCTTCAGATCGTTTTTCCAGTTGGAGATCGTGGAGATCAGCTGCTGGAGCAGCACCTTATCATCTTCAATCAACCCTTCGGTGAGCTCTTTCAGCAACGCCACCTGATCGGTATCGTCGAACAGCGAGAAGTTCGATTTCATCCCCAATGCGGCATACTCGCGTTTGATAATATCCAGCCCCAGCGTGTGGAAAGTGGAGATCATCAAACCGCGTGCCTCTTTGCGCCCCAGCGTTTGCCCGACGCGCTCTTTCATTTCACGCGCCGCTTTATTGGTAAAGGTCACTGCCGCGATATGACGCGCCTGATAGCCGCAGCCGCGGATCAGATGGGCGATTTTGTTGGTAATAACGCGGGTCTTGCCGGAACCGGCGCCCGCCAGCACCAGGCACGGTCCGGTAACGAATTCGACGGCTTGTTGTTGGCCAGGGTTTAAACGCATGGGAGTATTTTGCTCAATCTTCGAACGGGGTGGAGATTGTAGCAGAAAGCGGGGACGAAGGAGCAACAGGCTGCCCTTTCAGGCAGCCTGGGGAACGTTAATCAGGAAGCGCTGGTGGAAAGCGGCGTATAGCCGTTACGCTGTGCGCTCTTGATCCAGCTGTACGAGCCCATTACCGCGATCGCCGTCAGCAGGACATACTCAAGCGACATGGCATAGACCCCCTGCACCGCGTAAATCACCACGCTAATCACGTCGATAACCACCCACAGCAGCCAGTTTTCCACATATTTACGGGTCATCAGTACCATCGCCGCGATCGACAATACCAGCATGGTGGAATCCCAGAACGGGAATGCGTCCGGCTGTAGTTCTGGCATCGCGACCTGGATACCCACCGTATGCAGCAACGCCAGCATAATGCGGGTTAGCGCCGCGAACACCGGATCGATAAACAGCGTGAGCAAAATAATCGCCACCACGCAGACGCCGCCCAGCACCAGGGTTTGCTGACGAGAAAGCCAGCGTACCTTGAGTTCAGCCTCTTGCGCCTCGTTTTGTCGGCTCCACGCATACCAGCCATAAATGTTGGCGGCGAAGAAAAACACCTGTAGCAGCAGACTGGCATAGAGCTGAATCTGGAAAAAAATCGCCGCAAACAGAGTGACGTTAATCAGACCAAACAGATAGTTGATAATTTTTTCCCGGCTGGCGTACCAGATGCACAGCAGACCAAAAACGGTCCCGATGGCTTCAATCCACGATAATGCATAACCACCTTCACCAAGAGGAATGTTGACCATCACATTGTTAATGCTAAAAAAGTCCATCATCGATCTCCTTGCTGGCTAGCGGAATAGATGGCGCGCAGCGCCAACGTAATTTGCCGTTCTTCACCCTGCTGACACAACGCTTCTTGCTGGACATAATCATTGATGCTGCTCTCCAGGCTGGCGTTATGAGCGACAACCACGTTAAGTAACGATGCTGTGCGTAGGCCACGCAGTGAACCGATGGTCATCAGGGCGGCGCTCTCCATATCCGCGCCAAGAATGCCACGCGCCGACCACTGTGCATCCAGTTCCGCCTCACGATCGGTATAAAAACTGTCATGGCTGCGCACCACACCGCATACTGCGGGGATATTCATCTGACGCGCCTGCGCCATCAATTCCCAGGTAAGCTGCGGGTCAGCGCAGGCCGGGTAGCCCTCTGGCGCATAGGTTCGGCTGGTACCATCGTCCATTACCGCGGCGTGAGCGATAATCACGTCACCGAGCGCAAGATTATCCTGCAATGCCCCGCAGCTACCGATACGAATCAGGGTCGTTACGCCGATCTGACGTAGCTCTTCAATCGCAATCGCCGTCGATGGCCCGCCGATTCCGGTAGAAAGCACCAAAATCTCAACGCCCTGATACCAGCCGCGTGCGGCACGAAACTCCCGATTCTGGCCAAGCAGCTCGGGATTATCAAGAAATTTGATGATGCGATCGACCCGCTGCGGATCGCCCGGCAGCAGCGCGTATCGCGCACCGATCATCTCTTTGCTCAACTGAATATGGGGTTGCAGCGACATTCTCCCGTCTCCTTAATTCTTCGTGATTATCCGTTATCAGCCTCCTGCTTTAATTTTTCAGGGGCTAACAACACAATACGTTCACCGTCGGTATCAATAATTCTCAGCGCTTTCAGATCATGCAAAATACGGTTAATACTGCGGGTCGTCGCCGCGAACTCCTGGCTGAGATTCTGCTTGTCCAGCACGATTTTGTTCGATCCATCCTGTTGATAACGCAACCATAATGCCTGACATACCCGCTGATATAGCGAGTACAGATTGTCGCTGCTGGCCTTTTTCGACAGTTGATAATATTGCTGGCTAAAGAAGCGCAGCATCCGCTGATTAAAATGATTATCTAAAGCCAGCCAGCGGCAGAAATGCTCTTGCGACAAACTCAGGAGCCGCACATGCCCCATCGCGACAACAGAGCAGATATAATGTCGCGACTCAAAGATCTCCAGCTCACCCAGCATGTCGCCTTTGCGGTAACGCGCCTGCCGATAGCGGCGCCCATCTTCAGCTTCGTAAAAAACGTCAACCTCACCGGCAATAATCAGCGAAAACCGCTGACACACTTCCCCCTGGCGGCAGATAAAAGCGCCACGCGGGATCTCTTCAAAACGCCAGCGCTGCATGATTTCCAGAGGACAGTATTTCAGTAATTCATACAGCAGCGGATCGCCAACAATCTCACTTAACCCGGATAACCAGCCGACGGAAAACTCCGTTTTTTTCATTGTATTCATGTTATCTCGCCCCATGACGGCAGGGACAGGACGGCTGTCCTGTGAAAGAGGAAATATATTTGATAAAAGTGTTGCTCATCTCCCGGTTCATTCAACCCGGAGGGACATCTGTCCTGCGATGGCGAAGAGTATATGTCCGACGCCCTAAGGAATGATAAAGTGGCGGGCAACCTTTGAGACATGAGAGTGAAATAATGGCGAAAACCGCAGCAGCACTGCATATCCTGGTAAAAGAAGAGAAGCTGGCGCTGGATCTTCTCGAACAAATCAAAAATGGCGCCGATTTCGGCAAACTGGCGAAGAAGCATTCAATCTGCCCGTCAGGTAAACGCGGCGGCGATTTAGGTGAATTCCGCCAGGGCCAGATGGTACCGGCATTCGACAAAGTGGTCTTCTCCTGCCCGGTGCTGGAACCCACCGGCCCGCTGCATACGCAGTTCGGTTATCACATCATTAAAGTGCTGTATCGCAACTAATAAAAAGCCCGGTGAATCTGAACACCGGGCTTTTTTTGCCGGATGGCGCTAGCGCTTATCCGGCCTACGAAATAATGGCTTTTTGTAGGTCGGGTAAGCGCTAGCCCCACCCGACAACCTATTTAACCAGCTACCGCAATACGCTTCATATCGGTCATATAACCGCGCAGTTTCTTACCAACCTGCTCAATAGCGTGACCACGAATCGCTTCGTTCACATCGCGCAACTGAGCGTTGTCTACCGCGCCTTCAGCAATCGCTTTGCCCAAATCGCCGGTCTGCAGGGTCGTCATAAACTCTTTCAGCAGCGGTACGCAAGCGTAAGAGAACAGGTAGTTACCGTATTCTGCGGTATCGGAGATAACCACGTTCATTTCGTACAGACGCTTACGGGCGATGGTGTTGGCGATCAGCGGCAGTTCGTGCAGTGATTCATAGTAAGCGGACTCTTCGATGATGCCGGAATCCACCATGGTTTCAAACGCCAGCTCAACGCCTGCTTTCACCATCGCGATCATCAGCACGCCTTTATCGAAGTACTCCTGCTCGCCGATTTTACCTTCAAACTGCGGCGCGGTTTCGAATGCGGTTTTACCGGTCTCTTCACGCCAAGTCAGCAGTTTCTTATCGTCGTTGGCCCAGTCTGCCATCATGCCGGAGGAGAATTCACCGGAGATGATGTCATCCATATGTTTCTGGAACAGCGGCGCCATGATCTCTTTTAACTGTTCGGACAACGCGTAAGCGCGCAGTTTCGCCGGGTTGGACAGGCGATCCATCATCAGCGTAATGCCGCCCTGCTTCAGCGCTTCGGTGATGGTTTCCCAGCCGAACTGAATCAGTTTTTCGGCGTAAGCCGGGTCGGTACCGTCTGCCACCAGCTTGTCGAAGCACAGCAGAGAACCCGCCTGCAGCATACCGCAGAGAATGGTCTGCTCGCCCATCAGGTCAGATTTCACTTCCGCAACGAAGGAAGACTCCAGCACGCCCGCACGATGACCACCGGTCGCTGCAGCCCAGGCTTTAGCAATCGCCATGCCTTCGCCTTTCGGATCGTTTTCCGGGTGAACCGCGATCAGCGTCGGAACACCGAAACCACGTTTGTACTCTTCACGTACTTCGGTACCCGGACACTTCGGCGCTACCATCACCACGGTGATGTCTTTACGGATCTGCTCGCCCACTTCAACGATGTTGAAGCCGTGAGAGTAACCCAGCGCCGCGCCGTCTTTCATCAGCGGCTGCACGGAACGCACCACGTCAGAGTGCTGTTTGTCCGGCGTCAGGTTAACCACCAGGTCAGCCTGGGGGATCA
Organism: Klebsiella sp. KE9456; assembly: GCF_043832615.1. Lineage (NCBI taxonomy): Bacteria > Pseudomonadati > Pseudomonadota > Gammaproteobacteria > Enterobacterales > Enterobacteriaceae > Klebsiella > Klebsiella sp. KE9456. Next base: position 11,581 of record NZ_JBDYQK010000023.1, on the reverse strand, counting down.
GTTCTTCGTAAGTCCCCACCTGAAAGCCATTTTCAGTCGCTTTGCGCCATGAAGCGCGCTTCTCAGCAATCGCTTCTTTACGCAGCGCGTAAGAGATATCCAGACCGGAGTCACGCATGTTCAGGCCCTGGTTCAGCCCCTGAGCACCACAGCCGACGATGACCACTTTTTTACCCTGAAGGTAGCTTGCGCCATCGGCAAACTCATCGCGCCCCATAAAGCGACATTTGCCCAGCTGCGCCAGCTGCTGGCGCAGATTCAGTGTATTAAAGTAGTTAGCCATGGTGATACCTCGTGATGTTGTGCGTTATTACTCTAAGAATTTCGGGTTGCAGGAAGGTGGCAAGGCAACGCATCTGCGACTTGAAAGACAACGAGTATATTGTTCGGTTCGCTTGCCGTGTCTGTGCAAGAGAGAATGAACTCACTATATGACAGGAAATTTATTGCGGAAATTGATATATTCACAACATCACATTGCAATTTTTGCAACGTAGAAATCTGGAGCAAAATCTGTGGATTTACGCGATCTGAAAACCTTCCTGCATCTGGCGGAAAGCCGCCATTTTGGCCGCAGCGCGCGGGCGATACACGTCAGCCCTTCCACACTTTCCCGGCAAATTCAGCGCCTCGAAGAAGACCTCGGGCAGCCATTGTTTGTTCGCGATAACCGCACGGTCACGCTTACCGAAGCGGGAGAAGAGTTGCGTACTTTTGCCCAACAGACGCTGTTGCAGTATCAACAGTTACGCCACACCATTGACCAGCAGGGCCCGTCGCTATCGGGAGAACTGCATATTTTCTGCTCAGTCACCGCCGCCTATAGCCACCTTCCTCCGATTCTCGATCGCTTCCGCGCCGAACATCCCTCAGTGGAAATTAAGCTCACCACCGGCGATGCCGCCGATGCGATGGAAAAGGTGGTGACGGGCGAGGCCGATCTGGCGATCGCCGGTAAGCCGGAAACCCTGCCCGGCGCGGTGGCCTTCTCAATGCTGGAGAATCTGGCCGTGGTGCTGATAGCCCCCGCCTTGCCTTGCCCGGTACGCAATCAGGTTTCACTGGATAAACCCGACTGGTCAACGGTGCCGTTTATCATGGCCGATCAGGGCCCGGTTCGCCGCCGCATCGAACTCTGGTTCCGACGCAATAAGATCAGCAACCCGTCAATTTACGCCACCGTAGGCGGCCATGAGGCAATGGTTTCGATGGTCGCACTCGGCTGCGGCGTGGCTCTGATTCCGGAAGTGGTACTGGAAAACAGCCCGGAACCCGTACGTAATCGCGTGATGATATTAGAGCGCAGCGATGAGAAAACGCCGTTTGAACTGGGCGTCTGCGCACAAAAAAAGCGGCTGCATGAGCCGCTTATAGAGGCGTTCTGGCAGATATTGCCAAATCACTAACCCGCAAGGAAGAAGCGGAACGCCGGATTATTGCTCTCATCGTGGCAATCGTAGCCCAGTTCATGCAAACGGGTTTCGAAATCAGGTTCATGATCGCCAAGTTCGAATGCCGCCAGTACGCGCCCATAATCGGTGCCGTGGCTGCGATAGTGGAACAGGGAAATATTCCAGTGAGTGCCCAGCGTGTGAAGAAACTTCAGCAGCGCGCCGGGGGATTCCGGAAATTCAAAACTGTACAGACGTTCCTGCAACGGTTTTGACGGACGCCCACCGACCATATAGCGCACATGCAGTTTCGCCATTTCATCGTCAGAGAGATCAACCACGCTGTAGCCGCCTTCACGCAGCAGATCGAGAATCTCTTCACGCTCTTCCAGACCGCGACTCAGGCGCACCCCGACAAAAATACAGGCGTTTTGCGCATCAGCGAAACGGTAGTTGAACTCGGTGACAGATCGACCGCCCAGCAACTGGCAGAACTTGAGAAAGCTACCTTTTTCTTCCGGGATGGTTACCGCCAGCAGCGCTTCGCGTTGTTCCCCTAACTCACAACGCTCGGAAACGTAGCGCAGACCGTGAAAATTGACGTTAGCGCCGGAAAGCACATGCGCCAGACGTTCACCACGAATGTTATGCTGAGCGATGTATTTTTTCATTCCCGCCAGCGCCAGCGCGCCGGAAGGTTCCGCCACCGCACGCACATCTTCAAACAGATCTTTCATCGCGGCACAGATCGCATCGCTATCCACGGTCACGATGTCGTCCAGATACTCCTGACACAGACGAAAAGTCTCATCGCCGATGCGTTTAACCGCCACGCCTTCGGCAAACAACCCGACGCGAGGTAAATCAACCGGATGCCCGGCCTCCAGCGCGGCTTTCAGGCAAGCTGAATCTTCGGCTTCGACAGCGATGACTTTGATTTGCGGCATCAGCTGTTTGATCAGCACCGCGACGCCAGCAGCCAGACCGCCGCCGCCGACCGGCACAAATACCCGGTCAATATGGGCATCCTGCTGCAGCAGTTCCAGCGCCAGCGTCCCCTGCCCGGCGATCACCATCGGATGGTCGAACGGCGGAACCCAGGTGAACCCCTGCTGCTGCGCCAGCTCAATCGCTTTCGCTTTTGCTTCGTCAAAGTTAGCCCCGTGCAACAGCACTTCACCACCAAAACCGCGAACAGCGTCGACTTTGATATCCGCTGTCGCCACCGGCATCACGATAAGCGCCTTCACGCCGAGACGAGAAGCGGAGAAAGCCACACCCTGAGCATGATTCCCCGCCGACGCGGTAATCACGCCATGAGATTTTTGCTCTTCAGTCAGCCCCGCCATCATGGCATACGCCCCACGCAGCTTAAAGCTGTGTACCGGCTGGCGATCTTCACGCTTCACCAGGACAACATTATCAAGACGCGATGAGAGCTTTTCCATTTTTTGTAGCGGCGTGATCTGTGCCGCTTCATATACTGGCGCGCGCAGTACCGCCCTGAGGTATTCCGCCCCCTCAGGGGCGGCAGACAGGGGTTGTGACTCGGCCATCATTAACCCCCAAGTTTCGATTTATCGCGCACGGCGCCCTTATCAGCGCTGGTCGCCAGACTGGCGTAGGCGCGGAGGGCGAAGGAAACCTGACGATTGCGATCTTTCGGCGTCCAGGCCCGATCACCGCGAGCCTCCTGAGCTTCACGACGCGCGGCAATCTCAACATCGCTGAGTTGCAGTTGAATACTACGATTAGGAATATCAATAGCAATAGTGTCGCCATCTTCAATAAGCGCGATATTGCCGCCGCTCGCCGCTTCCGGCGAAACATGACCGATGGAAAGCCCAGACGTACCACCAGAGAAACGTCCATCGGTAATCAACGCACAGGCTTTCCCCAGGCCCATTGATTTCAGGAAGCTGGTCGGATAGAGCATCTCCTGCATGCCCGGGCCACCTTTCGGCCCTTCGTAGCGAATAACCACCACATCACCGGCAACCACTTTACCGCCAAGAATCGCCTCAACGGCATCATCCTGGTTTTCATAGACTTTCGCCGGGCCGGTAAATTTCAGAATGCTGTCATCCACACCTGCGGTTTTTACGATACAACCGTTTTCAGCGAAGTTACCGTAGAGCACCGCCAGACCGCCATCTTTGCTGTAGGCATGCTCCAGCGAACGAATGCAGCCTTCGGCGCGGTCAGTATCCAGCGTGTCCCAGCGGCAATCCTGGGAAAAGGCCTGAGTTGTGCGGATACCCGCCGGCCCAGCACGAAACATCTGCTTCACCGCGTCATCCTGACTGACCATAACGTCATACTGCTCCAGCGTCTGCGACAGCGTCAGGCCAAGAATGTTTTTCACATCACGATTCATCAGCCCGGCGCGATCCAGCTCGCCAAGAATACCCAGCACGCCGCCCGCACGGTGGACATCTTCCATATGGTATTTTTGCGTACTTGGCGCAACCTTACACAACTGCGGTACTCTACGGGAAAGCTTATCGATATCGCTCATTGTGAAGTCAATTTCTGCTTCCTGCGCCGCTGCCAGCAGGTGCAGTACGGTATTGGTGGAACCACCCATAGCGATATCCAGCGTCATCGCGTTTTCAAATGCCGCTTTGCTGGCAATATTACGCGGCAGCGCGGACGCATCATCCTGCTCGTAGTAACGTTTAGTCAGCTCAACGATGCGCTTGCCGGCATTGACGAACAGTTGCTTACGGTCAGCGTGGGTTGCCAGCAATGAGCCGTTACCGGGTTGCGACAGACCCAGCGCTTCGGTCAGGCAGTTCATGGAGTTTGCGGTGAACATCCCGGAGCAGGAGCCGCAGGTCGGACAGGCGGAACGTTCAACCTGATTGCTCTGGTCATCGGTGACTTTCGGGTCTGCGCCCTGAATCATCGCATCAACCAAATCGAGCTTAATGATCCGATCGGAAAGTTTGGTTTTCCCGGCTTCCATCGGGCCGCCGGAAACAAAAATCACCGGGATATTCAGGCGCAGAGACGCCATCAACATCCCCGGGGTGATTTTATCGCAGTTGGAGATACAGACCATCGCATCAGCGCAATGGGCGTTCACCATATACTCCACCGAGTCGGCGATCAGTTCGCGAGACGGCAGTGAATAAAGCATGCCCCCGTGACCCATAGCGATCCCATCATCCACCGCAATGGTGTTAAATTCTTTAGCGACACCACCCGCGGCTTCAATTTGCTCAGCAACCAGCTTACCGAGATCGCGAAGATGTACGTGACCCGGCACAAACTGGGTGAAGGAGTTCACAACAGCGATAATCGGCTTACCGAAATCAGCATCGGTCATTCCAGTGGCGCGCCATAACGCGCGGGCACCCGCCATATTACGACCATGAGTGGTGGTGGCGGAACGGTACTTAGGCATGCTTTAGTTACTCCCAGTTTTTGTTAAATGGGGCGCTGCGTATCGCCCCATCTTTTTATGCTTTTTGATTAACCTGATCCAACCAGCCCCATTTATCTTCGGTTTCACCGGTAAAGAGGCCAAAAAATGCTTGCTGAATGCGTTTGGTGACCGGACCACAGCGACCTTCACCAACCTGAATACCATCAACGCTGCGTACCGGCGTGATTTCTGCGGCAGTGCCGGACATAAAGACTTCGTCAGCCAGGTACAGTGACTCGCGAGACAGAACCTGCTCACGCACTTCAATACCTAGCTCTTTCGCCAGCTTGATAATCGCGTCACGGGTAATGCCCGGTAGCGCGGAAGAGGTGAACGGCGGGGTAAATAATATGCCATCTTTCACTTCAAACAGGTTTTCACCTGCGCCTTCAGAAATATAGCCATTTACGTCCAGCGCGATACCTTCCTGATAGCCATGACGGCGCGCTTCACTACCGACCAGCAAAGAAGACAGGTAGTTACCACCCGCTTTGGCCGCGGTTGGGATTGTGTTTGGCGCAGCGCGGTTCCAGGAAGAAACCATCGCATCGATCCCCTGATCCAGCGCTTCAGCTCCCAGATAAGCTCCCCACGGGAAGGCGGCGATAATGACGTCAGTATTGTAACCATCCGGCGGGTTAACCCCCATGCCAACATCGCCAACAAAAATTAACGGACGAATATAGGCGCTGGTCAGATTGTTTTTACGAAGAACTTCGCGGCAGGCCTCCATCAGTTCATCAATGCTCTGAGAAACCGGGAAACGGTAGATTTTGGCTGAATCATGCAAACGCTGCATATGTTCACGATGACGGAACACCACCGGCCCTTTATGAGAATCGTAGCAGCGGATACCTTCAAATACAGAAGTTCCGTAATGCAGCGCATGGGACATCACGTGAACTTTCGCCTCGCCCCACGGAACCATCTCACCATTGAACCAAATGTAGTCAGCTTTTTTCGTCGTCATTTTTCTTCCTTTGCGCTCAGGCGCGAATTTGTTGTGATGTTGGTTGCTGGATCTCGACGCAGGCAACGTCCACCAGTTTGCTTAATTGACTAAACAGTAATTCGACTGGCCGCTGGCTGGCAACGGTCAGTTCAATATTAATATTCCGGGTATCCGCGGCGGCTTCCATATTCATAGCGCAAACCTGGAATCCGCGATGGCGCACAACGCGCAGTACACGTTCTAACGTTTCGGGATTAAAGCGAGCCTGCAAGGCGACCTGATGTTGCATCATGATAATTTCTCCAGCATTTCTGCGTTACTGGCACCGGGCGGCACCAACGGCCAGACATTCTCAAGTTCGTCGATTGAGACATGAAGCAGATAAGGCCCCTGGCTCGAAAGCATGGTGTCGAGTGCCGCTTCAACCTGGTCTTTACGGGTAATATATTGACCAGGGATGCCAAAGGCGCTGGCCAGAGTAAGGAAATCGGGGTTATCAGTAAGGGTGGTTTCGCTGTATCGTTCCTGAAAAAACAATTGCTGCCATTGTCGTACCATTCCTAACCGCTGGTTATCGAGTAAAACAATCTTCAGTGGCAACTGCCTGCGTTTTACGGTGCCCAGCTCCTGTACATTCATCATGAAGGAACCGTCACCGGAGATACAGATAACCGTATCATTAGGGCGAGCCACCTGCGCACCGACCGCCGCGGGCAGGCCAAAGCCCATGGTGCCTAATCCGCTGGAGGTAATGAAATTCTCCGGACGCGTATAGGTCATATGCTGCGCTGACCACATCTGATGTTGCCCGACATCGGTTGTGACAACACAATCTGCCGGTTTACGTTCGGAAAGCTGCTTCAGCAACAGCGGAGCGTAGATAGTCTCGCCAGGATGATCGTAGCGCCAGGCGTGCTCAGCACGCAGAGCTGCAATACGCTGACGCCAGATATCAACAGACAGCGGCTGCTGCAACGCAGGTAGCATCACATTCAGATCGCCGGTCAGGCCAATATGCGCCTGACGCAACTTGTTCAGCTCGGCTGGATCGATATCCATATGAATAACGCTGGCATGCGGAGCAAAAGTATTCAGCTTACCTGTCACGCGGTCATCAAAGCGGGCGCCGACTGCGATAAGCAGGTCACATTCCTGTACCGCGATGTTAGCCGCTTTGGTGCCGTGCATTCCCAGCATTCCCAGATAGTACGGATAATCCGCATTCACAACGCCCAACCCTTTCAGGGTGGAGGTCACTGGCATTTGCGTGACGGCAAGAAATTCGCGCAGCGCCGGTACAGCCTGAGCCATACCCACACCACCGCCAACGTATAACATTGGCTTCTGCGACTGAGCCAGCATCTGCAGCGCGCATTCAATATCCGCACTCGGGAAGTCAACATCATCGGCGACCATCGAGAAATGCGGATCGAGTTCCCCCTGAGCCAGCTGGATATCTTTCGGGATATCAATCAGCACCGGCCCAGGACGGCCTGAATTTGCCACATGGAAAGCTTCAGCGATAACGCGCGGCAGCTCTTCCAGAGACTGCACCAAAAAACTGTGTTTAGTACAAGCCAGCGATAACCCAAGGACATCCACTTCCTGGAATGCATCAGTACCAATGAACGGAGCGGCAACCTGACCAGTAACAGCAACAACAGGAACAGAATCAAGCAGTGCGTCAGCCAGGCCGGTGATCAGATTGGTCGCACCAGGGCCAGAGGTAGCGATACATACGCCAGTTTTGCCAGTGGCTCGCGCATAGCCGATAGCTGCCATTGCTGCGCCTTGTTCGTGCCGACACAATAAATGCTCCACACCACCGTCATACAATGCATCATAAACCGGCATAATTGCGCCACCCGGGTAGCCAAAAACAGTATCAACTCCCTGTGCTCGCAAAGCATGCACTACCCATTGCGCCCCATTCATAGTTACTTCCCCGTCGTAGATCGAGGGAAACAGAATTTTATGCTAAAACTCATTATCTGCTCCCCATTTCTGTTTTTCAGTTATAAAAAAACCCCCGGACCTTTCGGTGCGGGGGTCTTAGTTCGTTAAGGCTTGATTTTTAAGCCTTTCCTCGTCCAAGTGCAGCCCCGCACGGTGGGATAATAATCACCACCACGCTAATCACGACCAGGCTAATCACTCGTAGAAGGACTGTCATTTTATGTTCTTTCTGACTTCATGTTCGAAGGAATACCTAAAGAGTTACCATAGATATTGCTGTTAACACAAGATTTTTTTATGAGCCATTTTGTTATCGTGCTAACTATTTATGAAAAAACAATTGTTTTTAATAAGAAAAACATGAAATGAAAATATTTCAATTTGCGGCATGAACCACAACACTTTCTGATTACCGCCAACCTACAGTTGCCCACTGCAAATCAGCTTCCGGAATGAGTGAAACATGGCGATCGACAAAAAGTTGGCCGGGAGGAGGCATCTAAAATTTAATATTGCCAAATTACTCGATGAAAATTCCCCGACATAATTCCTGCTCTCAGGAGGTTTTATGTCACTTGCCATTGTTTACACACGCGCCGCTCTCGGAATCAGCGCCCCGCTCATCACTATCGAAGTTCATATCAGTAACGGGCTTCCTGGTTTGACAATGGTCGGGCTTCCGGAAACAACGGTCAAAGAAGCGCGTGACCGGGTACGTAGTGCGATCATTAATAGTGGTTACACCTGGCCGGCGAAAAAAATCACGCTTAATCTGGCTCCAGCCGATCTTCCCAAAGAAGGGGGAAGATATGATTTACCTATCGCTCTCGCGCTTCTGGTGGCATCAGAGCAGCTTAATGCCACCAGGTTAAGTCAATGTGAGTTTGTCGGCGAACTGGCGCTTACAGGCGCTCTGCGTGGCGTTCCTGGGGCGATATCCAGCGCAATGGAGGCAATCAACGCAGGCCGAAAGATCGTTGTCTCCGATGAAAACGCCGTTGAGGTCGGATTAATCGGTGGTGATGACTGCTTTATTGCCGGGCATCTGCAGGAAGTTTGCGCTTTTCTTGAAGGTCGAACCGCGTTAAATCATCCCCCATCAGAAGTCGAGTATTCAAACGAAGTATCGTCAGATCTCCGTGATGTTATTGGTCAACAACAGGGAAAACGAGCGCTGGAAATCACCGCCGCGGGCGGGCATAACCTGCTATTGATTGGCCCTCCCGGAACAGGCAAAACAATGCTCGCCAGCCGGCTCCCTGGCCTTCTACCGCCATTGAGTAATCAAGAAGCCCTGGAGAGTGCGGCAATACTCAGCCTGGTCAATTCCAGTAATGCGACAAAACAGTGGCGTCGCAGGCCGTTCAGAGCGCCACATCATAGTGCATCGCTTGCAGCTATGGTGGGAGGCGGCTCAATTCCGGTTCCTGGTGAAATTTCCCTTGCCCATAACGGGGTTTTATTCCTTGATGAATTGCCAGAATTCGAGCGCAGGGTGCTGGATGCATTGCGAGAGCCGATCGAGTCAGGAATAATTCATATCGCGCGCGCACGTGCAAAGATCGATTACCCCGCTCGTTTTCAACTTATTGCAGCAATGAATCCCAGCCCCACAGGGCATTATCAGGGTCATCATAACAGAACTTCGCCAGAACAAATCCTGCGTTACCTCGCGCGATTATCAGGCCCGTTTCTTGACCGCTTCGATCTCTCTCTGGAAATACCTTTACCGCCGCCGGGAGTACTAAGCCAGGGAACCAGCAAAGAGGAAGAGAGTGCCAGCGTACGACAGCGGGTTCTGATTGCACGCAAAAAGCAACTATCCCGACAGAATAAACTTAATGCACATCTGGGAAATAACGAGATGAAAATCTGGTGTCGTCTCCATAAAGATGACGCTATCTGGCTGGAACAAACTTTAGTGCAACTTGGGCTTTCTATACGAGCGTGGCAACGGCTTATTAAAGTTGCCCGAACCATTGCTGATATTGGAGAAGTGGAACATATCGAACGCCCTCATTTACAGGAGGCTCTGAGTTACCGGGCGATAGATCGGATGTTAGGCCATCTACAAAAATTGATGGTCTAAAAAAGGGCTTTCGCCCTTTTTTCTTAATCATCACTTTCAGTGTAATCTTCCGCGCCTTCCACCTGCGGTTTACCGCCGGATAAGGTGTGGAAACGCTTCGGACGCTTAATACGTGCCATATACTTAATCCAGACGCGCTCTGCTTCCGTTGCGGGCTCACGTTCTCCACGGCACACCGAAACAAACTGTTTTTCTTCTTCGGTAACAGGCTCGCGTTTACCCAGTTCCAGTTCATTAAAGGCATAACCATAACGTTCCAGCAGTTGCGCCTCTTTGATGGTGAAATCTCCATGACGGGAAAACCCGCGCGGATAATTTTTATTGTCGAAAAAACGATTAGTTGTCGTAAAGCTTTCCGCCATCCTACACGCTCCTGATTTTTGGCCGAGCTATTTATGGCGCGGAGTATTAGTTACGCTTGACAGAGCGTCAAACAAAACATTTAAATCATCACGACAAATAATTTTGCGGAGAAAAGTGTGGATACGGAATTGCTCAAAACTTTCCTTGAGGTGAGCAGAACTCGCCACTTTGGCCGAGCCGCGGAGGCGCTTTATCTGACGCAGTCAGCAGTTAGCTTTCGTATTCGTCAACTGGAAAACCAGCTCGGAGTGAATCTTTTTACTCGTCATCGCAATAATATCCGCCTGACCCCAGCCGGAGAGAAACTATTGCCGTATGCCGAAACCCTGATGAATACCTGGCAGGCTGCGCGTAAAGAGGTGGCAAATTCTTCCCGACATAATGAATTTTCGATCGGTGCCAGCGCCTCTCTTTGGGAATGCCTGCTTAACGAGTGGCTGGGAAAACTTTATACCGAATCCGATGGACTGCAGTTCGAAGCACGGATCGCACAGCGCCAGTCGCTGGTAAAACAATTACATGAACGTCAGCTTGATCTACTGATCACGACAGAATCACCGAAGATGGATGAACTAAGCAGCCAGTTGCTTGGGCATTTCACACTGGGACTTTTTTGTACATCACCAGCTAAAAATAAAAATGAATTGAATTACTTGCGTCTGGAATGGGGACCTGACTTTCAACAAAATGAAGTCGGGTTGATTGGTAATGATGATATTCCTCTACTCACCACCAGTTCCGCTGAATTAGCATACCGGCAGCTCAGTTTGCTCAAAGGATGTACATGGTTACCGGTACGCTGGGCGCAGGAGAAAAATAACCTACATGCAGTGACGGATAGTACGATGCTTTCAAGGCCTCTCTTTGCGATTTGGCTGCAAAACAGTGACAAACAAGCGCAGATTCGCGATATCCTGAAAAATAACATATTGGGATAGATTTAATCCTCCACGGACGGGGGATTATCGGGCAGGGAAATTTAAATCAAAAAAAATCCTTTGCCTGAGCAAAGGATTATTATATGGCAGGGGCGGAGAGACTCGAACTCGCGACACCCGGTTTTGGAGACCGGTGCTCTACCAACTGAGCTACGCCCCTAAATTTCTTATCATTAAGCCTGCTAAATAGCAGGCTTAATTTTCTAATAAGTGGCGGAACGGACGGGACTCGAACCCGCGACCCCCTGCGTGACAGGCAGGTATTCTAACCGACTGAACTACCGCTCCACCGAATACTTCTGCAACCACCGGTTTTATGCCCCGGTGTGACTGCTTAATTTGATGCCTGGCAGTTCCCTACTCTCGCATGGGGAGACCCCACACTACCATCGGCGCTACGGCGTTTCACTTCTGAGTTCGGCATGGGGTCAGGTGGGACCACCGCGCTACGGCCGCCAGGCA
>NZ_JBDYQK010000022.1:0-92847 GCF_043832615.1 Klebsiella sp. KE9456 | reverse complement strand
GGCCGTTGCTGACGCAACGTTCTCTCGCTTCGCTCGGGTCGAACCTCCTGCCCCCGGAGGTTCTCATCCTCGTTGACTACAGATGCAAAAAAGCCTGCTCGTTGAGCAGGCTTTTCGAATCTGGTCGGTGATAGAGGATTCGAACCTCCGACCCCTTCGTCCCGAACGAAGTGCGCTACCAGGCTGCGCCAATCACCGAATGCGGGCGCATCTTACTGCTGAGATACACAACCGTCAATGCCTTATTATGAAAAAGTCACTCAAGCGGCGAGAAACTCGCCACTCGGCTACTGCGTCTTCTCGTCCACGCCGGGAACGTGGCACCAGTTGTTATATTGATTAATCCCACCATCCGGCGAAGTATAGCCAAGACAACCCATAATGGTGTCATACAGTTCCACATGACGACGCGGCACCTTCATCGCCGCCTGCTGCTTCAGACGCGCAAAAGAGGCTGCATGATCAGGCGATTGCAGATACTTATCCGACATCCACACCAGCATCGGGACGCGAAACTGCTCAGGCGGCGCCATTTTACGCGGCGTACCGTGCAGATGCTCGCGCTCGTTAATTGATTCACCGTGGTCAGCCGCATAGAAGACAATCGCTTTCTTATCCCGCAACTGGTCCAGTACGCTAACGATAAAGTGATCCACATAGGTCACGCTGTTATCGTACGAGTTGATCAGTTCTTCTTTTGAACAGGTGTTATCGAGGCCAACGCACTCCGGCTGCCATCGGGCAAAACTACGCGGATAGCGTTGGGTATAGTTAAAGTGTGACCCCTTGGTATGCAGAATAATCAGGTGTTTACCCCCTGAGTTATTCACCAGACCACGCTGCAGTTCGTCCACCAGCAGCATATCGTCAACGCTCTTGCCGCGGTTGCGCGGCTCGGCGCCAATCTGCTCTCGATAAGCAATATTGTTAGCCATCGTATTGCTGTAGAACCACATCTCACTCTGCATGGCGTACAGATCGCCGGTAAAACCGAGCTGATGCAGAACGGCAAAAACGTTCTGTTCTTTCAGCGTCCGCTGTGGGTTATCCTCCGCTCCGCCCTGGCGCACAAACATGCAGCGCAGCGACAGCTTTGTCGCGGTATCGCAGGAGTATCCGCGGAAGGCGACCAGGTTTTTCTCCTGCGCCAGCGCAGGCGTGGTGTCCCGGCTATAGCCCAGAATACCCATATGATCCCAGCGGGTCGTTTCGCCAATGATAAACACCATGTAAGTGTCATCAAGCCCCTCAGGCGCGATGTAGGTGAATTTCTTCGCCGGGTTAATCAGGGATTGATTATCAGAAGATTCATCAACCTGCGCCCATGCATATAGCCCCAGCGCGGAAAGCCAGTTAGACGGCAAATAGGAGTTAGCCACCACTCCGCCATAACTTGGCAAATCCACTTCTGAACTACGCTCTACATTTTTTTGCCGGACATCCAGCAGGCGAATAGGCCCCCAGACCATCAGGCCGGCCAGTATCACAATAGCGACATTTTTCGCCCGCTGGCCCGGAGTGCGGATTTGCCGCAATAGCGTATAGCGGCAGCGGTTGTTCCAGATAAGCAGCAGAGGCAGCGCGCTCATCAGCACCAGCCAGAGAATCAGATGCCAGCCAATCACCTCTTTGGACAAGTCGACATCCGTGGTCATCACGGACGCAATAATGCCGTAGCCAATAACAACATTGAGGAAGGTCATGTAATAGCTTGCAGCCGCAGAGAATATAACCACGATCGTCGCGAGGATGCGCCATACCTGGCGTCCGAATAGCGACAAAATACGCAGCAGAAAAAAGGTAACCAGCACAGTCGCGATCAGTTCAACTGCACCTGAGATGCCTTTCCAGAAGGTAAATTCCTGAACATATCCCCCGAAGCGACGAAAAAATACGGCGGCATTCATAAACCAGCCGATGTACAGCGCGAGCCAGAAACTCAGCTTCTGCTGCGTCATCGTTTTAATGTATTTCATGCAAGCAAACCTGAAAAATGAAGAAATAAAACCTGCTGACTTAACCGAGATAAGTCAGCAGGTTAATAAAGCGCGTTTATACCCATCTTACTTCAAGCGGCCTCTTTGTTGGCTGCCAGCAATAACCCGACCAATACCCGGCCTCGTCCTGACAGGCGCTCACCTGCCAGAGCACACCCGGAGACGCCCTGGTTGCCGCATCGATGAAACTTGAATGATGTTGTGTATCGTCTGTGATAAGAAACGTCGACAAAGCGCGCTAAGTAGACCACAGCGGAAGGGAAAAGTATCAGGGAGGAATGTGATCCAACCAAACATTTACAAAACATTTGGTTGGATAGACTCGGTTAGATTAGGTAATGAATTCACGCTCCCGCCAGGGGAGATGCGGTTCAGGCATGGGCCTGATGGTAAATTTCACTTTTCGGCTGACGAATGGTGGTCGACAGCGCCAGAGAAAGAATCAGCAGCGCAAAGATAACGCAGAAGGTCACGTAGAAACCGCCAAACAGTGAGGCAATCAGCGAGCCGCAAATGCTGCCGATACCAAAGCCGAGATAAATCACGCCGTAGTTTTTCGCCAGATTATTAAGACCAAAGAATTCGCTGACCAGCGACGGGAAGACGGTAATCGTTCCGCCGAAGTTAAACGCGACACAGGCAATCGCTGCGAAGAAGGTGGCTGCATTCAGCGGCGCGAACAGCAGCGCCGCCATACCGATAAGCGACACAACCTGGCCGATAGTAATGACCCGGATACGCGACATTTTATCGGACAGGATACCCAGCACCAGACGGCCGCTAAGGTTCGCGATGGAAATCACCGTAACCGCGTTTGCCGCCGTCGCCACATCAAGGTGCACCATCCCCTGGGCAATATCTTTCGCGACGCCAATAACGTACAGGCCGCTCATACAGGCAGTCAGGAACATGACCGCCAGCATCCAGTACTGCGGTTTACGCATTGATTCAGCGAGGGTAAAGTCGTTTTCAACCACCCCATTGCTTGCCGTCACGGTATGATTCGGCGCATCTTTCATCAGCGTTGCGCCAAACACAATCATCACCAGCACGATAGCGCCCCAGATAATAAAGGTTTTCTCCAGGCCGACCGTCGCCAGCAGATGGGAATCTATAAATTTAAAACCAAGGCTGCCAAGGCCATACGCGCCGATGGAAAAAGCCGAAATCAACCCCTTACGTTCCGGGAACCATTTTACGCAGTTCGACAGCGTCAGCAGATAACCGGCACCGTCGGCAAGCCCCACCAGCACGCCCGCACTCAGCCACAGCATCAACAGGCTACTGGCATGGGCGGTGAGGAAGAACCCGAGCCCCAGCAGAATACCGGACGCCATAGTGACGCGCCTGACGCCGAAACGCTCCTGCAATTTACCGGCAACGGAAGAGGAAAGCGCCAGACCGAGGCTTAACAGACCAAATGAAAAAGCTACCTGACTGACCGGTTCATTTAACCTGACGGAAAGCGAACTATTGAACAAACTCCATGTATAAACCGATCCCAACGCGAATTGGGTAATAATGGTGCCGATCAGCGTGAGCCAGCGGGTGTATTGACGGTTTGCAGCGTTCATAGCAGTTGTCCTGAATAATTAACTGCGGCCACAATAACGAAATCCCCTATAAGCCAGGGGGAAAAAGGCATGAACTGCCGCCTCCGGGGAATGAAATGCACTAAAGGCGGAATGAATGGCATTGAAAAACATCCATACCTTCTTTACCTTCCAAAAAAGTTAGTGCTCACTATCATCATAACATGTGTCATCACTGTGATCACAAAGTAAAATAAACATATCAGATATGCTACAGATAGCCTCCATAATGCGCGTAGCCGCGCTATACGGTTAACGGCTTTTCACCATGCTTACGCTGGCAGTGAAGGCAAGTCAGAAGGCGATGCCTTTATTGCCAGACGCATTTATCTGCTGCACACGGGTAGCTTACTCGCGCGGTTGGTGATCGCTATCCCATGTATCGTGTTCCGGAGTATTACTTTTTCTGTCGATAGCGATATATTCCTGTTGTCAGGCATTGGCACTGATTACGCCCGACACCTGAATGGATACGTCGCCGGGCTCAGGCTCCCCGAAGATCATCACATTTCTTTATTATCACTATAGCGGCGTCCAAAAGAGTCCGGACAGCAAGATTGCGCTGTTTTCGAGGGGGGGTGGACGAGCCCTGTTTTGGGAATAATCCCCCCGATATAACGATTTATCTGTATCCTGCAGAGGAAATGAACAGATAGGTTTTAAAAAAGGGAGAGGCACATGCAACGTTGCGGATGGGTCAGCCAGGATCCTTTATATATTGAGTACCACGATAGCGAGTGGGGCGTTGCTGAAAAGGACTCTCGTAAACTGTTTGAAATGATTTGCCTTGAGGGCCAGCAGGCCGGATTATCGTGGATCACCGTGCTGAAAAAACGTGAAAATTACCGCCGTGCTTTTCACCATTTTGATCCGGTTCGCGTCGCGTCCATGGGCGAAGAGGACATTGAACGTCTGGTTCTGGATAGCGGGATTATTCGCCACCGCGGTAAAATTCAGGCCATCATCGGCAACGCACGGGCCTTTCTGGCCATGGAGGAAAACGGCGAGCCTTTCGCTGATTTTGTCTGGTCCTTCGTCGACAATCATCCGCAGATCACGGCCGCCGCCACGCTTGCCGAAATTCCGGCAACTACCCCGGCTTCTGATGCGCTGTCAAAAGCGCTGAAAAAACGCGGATTTAAGTTCGTCGGCTCAACTATCTGCTACTCCTTTATGCAGGCCTGCGGCCTGGTCAACGACCATGTTACCGGCTGCTTCTGTCACCCCGGAGGTCAGGATGATCCGCTACCGGGACAGTAACGAAGGCGACTCGCTGCTCGCGCTTTGGCTGAAAAGTACAATTCACGCACATCCATTTATTGATGAGCGCTACTGGCATGACAGCATCGCTGTGGTTCGCGATGTTTATCTGCCCACCGCCTGTACCTGGGTATGGGAACAGAACGGCGAACTGAAGGGCTTTATCAGCGTGATGGAGTCACGCTTTATCGGCGCGCTGTTCGTCGCGCCGGATGCCATCAGGCAGGGGATCGGCAGCGCGCTCATCAACGAAGTCAAAAAGCACTACGCCTGGCTCAGCCTGGAGGTGTACCAGAAAAACGTCCGGGCGGTAAATTTCTACCATGCGCAGGGCTTTCGCATTGAAGACTGCGCATGGCAGGATGAAACCCAGCATCCAACCTGGATTATGCACTGGTCGGCGGATCAAACGCCGTCAGCGTAAGCTCAGGCCCGGTATATTTCTCCAGCCACGCTAACGCCGTATTTCCGGCGCAACCATTACCGAGCCGCGATGTCGGGATATCTTTGGTCAGCACGTTCACCGCGCCGTTTTTACAGATACCTGACTGAGCATCGAGATCGGGCCACGCGCCTTCATGCAGACAGATAACCCCGGGACGGATACCGTCGGTCACCACTGCACCAGCCAGCACCTGACCGCGTGAATTCCACACCCGCACCAGATCGCCATCGGCGATATTACGCGCGCTCGCATCCTGCGAATGGATGATTAACGGTTCGCGATCCGCCACTGCGTACTGCGCGCGCAGCGACGTAGGGTTAAGCTGACTATGAAGACGATGAGCCGGATGCGCTGAAAGCAGTTGCAGTTGCCCCTCCTGCGCATTGCCATGCCACTCATCCGGCTCCAGCCACATCGGATGCGGCGGACAGTCCGGATAAGCAAAGCTGGCGATGGTCGGCGAATGAATTTCAATTTTACCGCTGGCGGTTTTCAACGGGTTCGCCTGTGGATCGTCGCGAAAGGCAGCGAAGCGGACGAAACGCGCGTTTTCCGGGTTTTCCGGCATTTCAATCAGCTTATTCGCCTGCCAGAACTGCGCGAATGGCGGCAGCGTCACCTGCTGAGCGGCCCCCCGCTGGGTGGCAATCTGGTAGAACGTCTCCAGCCACTGCAGATCGTTTTTACCTTCCGTAAAGCGCTCCCGACCACCCGTTTCCCAGCGTTCGCTGAGGTCAGCAAAAACATCAAAATCATCGCGCGCTTCATCGCGCGGCGCCACCACGCGCTTCATCGGTACCAGATGCTGGTTGCTGTAATCGCCGGTCATGGTCATATCATTGCGTTCAAACGAGGTGGTCGCGGGCAACACGATGTCGGCATGGCGCGCCGCCGCAGTCCAGAAGCATTCGGAAATAACGATAAGCTCCGGCTTCTGCCAGGCGCGGATCAGCCGGTTGGTGTCCTGATGATGGGTAAAGTTGGCACCGCCCGCCCACCAGATAAAGCGGATATCGGGGAAATGCCGTTCCATACCGTTATGCTGATAAGCCGCGCCGGGGTTTTCCAGCGCTTCAACGATGCGTGCTACCGGAATTTTTTCTACCGCATCGGTGCCTCCCGCCACGCAGCCCTGCATGGAAGCCAGCACCGCCGCACGGCGCGTCGGGTTGCCGCCGTTAGCAAAATGGTAGGAAAGGCCAAAACCCCCGCCCTTAGTGCCTATCTGACCTAGCATCGCGGCAAGGGTCACCAGCATCCAGTGTTTCTGCTCGCCGAACTGCTGGCGCTGCATACCCCAACCGGACATCAACATTGTCGTATTTTCGTGGAATAGTTGTGCCAGTTCGCGGATTTTATCCGCATTTACCCCGCAGATTTCCGCAGCCCATTCTGCGGTTTTTGGCGTGCCGTCGCTTTCTCCTTTGAGATAGCGGGCAAAAATCCCGTAGCCACTGGTACAGCGAGCCAGGAATTCATCGTCCTGCCAGCCGTTTTCCACCAGCGTATGGGCGATGCCGAGCATTAAGGCCACGTCAGTGCCCATATGCGGAGCGATCCACTCTGCCGCATCGCCAAAGAATGCCATGGTTTCCGATCGCATCGGATCGATGCAGATCACGCGCTTTCCGCTCTGACGCAGACGATCAAACCACGGGATCCCCTGCTCATCGGACGCATTCCAGGCGATTTTCAGCGTGTTTAGCGGATTCGCGCTCCACAACACCACTACATCGCTATGTTCCAGCACCAACGGCCAGCTGGTCTGCTGCTGGTAGACCTCATTGCCACCCACCACATACGGCATAATCGCCTGCGCCGCGCCGGTGGAATAATCGCCCAGATGCCCGGTATATCCGCCCGCCAGGCTCATATAGCGCTGGAGCAGCGTCGCCGCTTTATGCAATACGCCGTTGGAACGCCAACCGTAGGACCCCGCGAAGATCGACGACGGGCCATAACTGTCACGAATACGCCGATGCTGAACATTAATCAGGTCCATTGCCTGCGCCCAGCTCACCCGCACGAACGCATCCTGGCCGCGCACGCCCTGCGGGCTATCCGGCGAGGCAAGAAATCCCTTACGTACCATCGGATAGCGTACGCGCGTTTTACTGTGTACCTGATCGCGCACTGCGGTTTGCAGGGAGTTAGTGAAAGGCGTATCAATCGCGCCACGGGATGAGATGACGTTTTCACCATCCGTTTCGACCAGCATTGGCCCCCAGTGGGCGGCGGTCAGGATGGTTTTGGTGGCAGATGAAATTGACAAAGCAGGCTCCTGGTCAGCGATAGCAGGTGTGGTGACGGCCTGTTATTAAGCCGTTCAATAGTATTTACAAATTGAGATGCGCTCTGCGGAATTTTCTCCGTCTTCGGACAACATAATCAACTGTCGTGGTTGCTGTGGCAAAGAATAAAAATAATTAAGGAAAGAAGCGAACGCATAATGGCGGGTTTCAGCACAATGCCGGACGCCAGGGGAATGGGCGAAACGTCCTCCTGGCCATTCACTCACAGCGGAGATGACAAGCACCTTTCATATTAACCGTGAACGGTACAGGCCACTGAACAGAACCAGGCAAAATGCTTGATATAGCGGATTTTCGCGCTAAGGTGTGTGCAGATTTCAGCAAAGGAAGCCACCATGGCGAAAGCGGCGCGAGCAACCATTAGCGATGTGGCGAAAGCCGCAAAAACCGGCAAAACCAGCATTTCACGCTATCTGAACGGCGAAAAACATCTGCTTTCCGACGATCTGCTGGGGCGGATTGAAAAAGCCATCGCCGAGCTTGATTATCGCCCCAGCCTGATGGCCCGCGGCCTGAAGCATGGCCGTACCCGGCTGATTGGCCTGATTATCGCCGATATCACCAACCCCTACTCCGTCAATGTGCTCAGCGGCATCGAGGCCGCCTGCCGTGATAAAGGCTTCACGCTGCTGGTGTGTAATACCAACAACGAAGTGGACCAGGAGCTTCACTATCTCGACCTCCTGCGCAGCTATCAGGTGGAAGGGATTGTGGTCAACGCGGTGGGAATGCGCGAAGACGGGCTTAACCGCCTGCAGCAGTCGGCGCTGCCGATGGTGCTTATCGACCGCAAAATTCCTGAATTCGCCTGCGATGTCGTCGGTCTCGATAACACCCAGGCCGCGACCACCGCCACCGAACATCTGGTGGAAAAAGGCTTTGAAGCATTGTTGTTCCTCAGCGAGCCGCTCGGCTCGGTCAATACCCGCCGCGAGCGCCTGAACGCCTTTCATCAGACGCTCCGCCACCATGCCGATATTGTCGCGGAAAACGCCGAAGTACCGCTGAACGATAGCGCGATGCTGGATGACGTCCTGCGTCATTTCCACTCCCACCATCGTGGGATGCGTAAAGCGGTGATTTCCGCTAATGGGGCGCTGACCCTGCAGGTCGCGCGCGCCCTGAAGCGCGTTGGCCTGATTTGGGGCAGCGATATCGGGCTGCTGGGTTTCGATGAGCTGGAGTGGGCCGAGCTGGCGGGCGTGGGGATTACGACACTTAAGCAACCCACCTGGCAGATTGGTTTCGCCGCTATCGAGCAGGTCGTGCGGCGGATTAACGGCAGTAACGACCCGGTCTGTGAACGGGTGTTTTCCGGTGAACTCATCGTCAGGGGCTCCACCTCCCGCTAACGATCCTTCGTGATGGCGATCATAAATTAGACATACTGACCTTTTCTTTGGAACCGGTACCATCTAGCGTAATAAGTAACGCATCAGATAACCGCCGGGAGTTTATGGAATGGCCAGGAAAATTATTGTCGTTACCGCCGCTTACGGTAATGACCATGTTAAAGCGCTCGGCGGGCAGTCCGCCGTGCTGCCGTTTATCGCCGCTGCCGGGGCGGACGGCGTGGAAATTCGCCGCGAACTGTTCAGCGCCGATGAACTGAACCACCTGCCGTCGCTGGCCGCAGACATTGAGCGCCGTGGTCTGCTGGCTTGCTACTCAGCCCCGGAAGCCCTGTTTGCCCGCGATGGCGCGCTCAATCCGCAACTTCCCTCTCTCCTGCTGGAAGCGCAAACCCTTAATGCGCTGTGGCTGAAACTCTCGCTGGGCAACTTTAACCACCACAAGGAACTGGAAGCGCTGCGGGATATTCTGCGCGAAAGCGGGATGACGCTGGTGGTTGAGAACGATCAGACTGATTGCGGCCAGTTAGCGCCAATGCAACGCTTCAAAGCCGCCTGCCGGGTTAATCAGCTGCCCATCACCCTGACCTTTGATATGGGCAACTGGTTGTGGGTCGGCGACTCGCCGGAAGAAGCCGCCCGCCATCTGGCGCCCGCCGTCAGCTATATCCACGTCAAAGCGGCTGAGCCGCATCATTCGCACTTTCGTGCCGTGCCGCCGGACGAAGCCGCCGACCGCTGGCTGACACTGCTCGACAACCTGCCCGCCGATGCCCCCCGCGGGATTGAATTTCCGCTGACCGGGCAGGACCTGACGGCCGTGACCCGCCGCTATGTCAACCTGTTACGCAAGGATTAAGTTATGCAAAAAACGTTGGATGTCATCACGATAGGCGAAGCTATGGCGATGTTTGTCGCCAGCGAAACCGGCGAACTGGCTGACGCTGAGCACTTTATGAAACGCGTTGCGGGGGCCGAACTGAACGTCGCCACCGGCCTTGCCCGTCTGGGTTTTCGCGTCGGCTGGGTAAGCCGCGTCGGCGAGGATAGCTTTGGCCGCTTCATCCTCAACACGCTGGCGAAAGAGGGAATCGACGCTGACGGGGTTAGCCTGGATCGCCGCTACGCTACCGGCTTTCAGTTGAAATCTAAAGTCGATAATGGAACCGATCCCATTGTGGAATATTTCCGTAAAGGCTCCGCCGCCAGCCATCTGTCGCCGGACGACTTTAACGAAGCGTACTTCGCCAGCGCCCGTCATCTGCACTTAAGCGGCGTCGCCGCCGCGCTGTCAGACAGCTCGTACGCGCTGCTGGAGCATGCTGCTCGTGCCATGAAAGGCCAGGGGAAAACCCTCTCATTCGACCCGAATCTGCGTCCGACGCTATGGAAAAGTACCGCCGAAATGGTCGGGCAACTCAACCGCCTCGCTTTTCAGGCCGACTGGGTGCTGCCTGGTTTGAAAGAAGGGATGGTTCTGACCGGTCAGCAGACGCCCGAAGCCATCGCCGATTTCTACCTAACCCGCGGCGTACGCACGGTGGTGATCAAGACCGGTTCCGATGGCGCCTGGTATAAAACCGCTGACGGCGACCAGGGGGCGGTAGCGGCGATAAAAGTCGATAACGTCGTGGATACCGTCGGCGCAGGCGATGGTTTTGCCGTCGGCGTGATTAGCGCCCTGCTGGAAGGCAAGTCGCTGCAGCAGGCGGTACTGCGCGGCAACAAAATCGGTTCATTGGCCATTCAGGTCCAGGGCGATAGCGAAGGGTTGCCCACGCGCGAGGCGCTGGGCGAGTAAGCAACGCCCACGCAATGTACGGCCGTCCTGTACCCTACATGCAGCGCGGCGTAACCGATCTTTTCTAATGATAAATGTCACCTCACTCACAGAGGCAATCCTATGAATAGCTCGACAAATGCAACAAAACGCTGGTGGTATATCATGCCTATCGTGTTTATCACCTATAGCCTGGCATACCTCGACCGCGCTAACTTCAGTTTCGCTTCAGCAGCCGGTATTACTGAAGATTTGGGCATCACCAAAGGTATCTCTTCCCTGCTGGGGGCGCTATTTTTCCTCGGCTACTTCTTTTTTCAGATCCCCGGCGCGATTTATGCCGAACGCCGCAGCGTACGCAAACTGATTTTTATCTGCCTGATTCTGTGGGGCGCCTGCGCCTCGCTGACCGGGATGGTGCACAATATCCCGGCGCTGGCGGCAATCCGCTTTATTCTTGGCGTCGTAGAGGCGGCGGTAATGCCCGCGATGCTGATTTATATCAGCAACTGGTTTACCAAATCCGAACGTTCTCGCGCCAATACGTTCCTGATCCTCGGCAATCCGGTAACGGTGCTGTGGATGTCGGTTGTGTCCGGTTACCTGATTCAGTCTTTCGGCTGGCGGGAAATGTTCATCTTTGAAGGTGTACCGGCGATTATCTGGGCATGCTGCTGGTGGGTACTGGTGAAGGATAAACCGTCCCAGGTCAACTGGCTGGCGGAAAGCGAAAAAGCCGCGCTGCAGGAACAACTGGAACGTGAACAACAGGGCATCAAACCGATACGCAACTACGGTGAAGCTTTCCGCTCGCGTAACGTTGTGCTGCTGTGTATGCAGTATTTTGCCTGGAGCATCGGGGTTTACGGTTTCGTCCTGTGGCTACCGTCGATTATCCGCAGCGGCGGCGAGAATATGGGGATGGTTGAGGTCGGCTGGCTCTCTTCGGTTCCTTATCTGGCGGCGACCATCGCCATGATCGTGGTGTCATGGGCCTCCGATAAGATGCAGAATCGCAAGCTGTTTGTCTGGCCGCTACTGCTGATTGGCGGGCTGGCGTTTATCGGCTCCTGGGCCGTCGGCGCCCACCATTTCTGGGTTTCCTATTCGTTACTGGTGATTGCCGGTGCGGCGATGTACGCCCCATACGGGCCTTTCTTCGCCATCATCCCTGAAATGCTGCCGCGTAACGTTGCCGGGGGTGCGATGGCGCTGATCAACAGCATGGGCGCCCTGGGGTCTTTCTTCGGTTCCTGGTTTGTGGGCTATCTGAATGGCACTACCGGTAGCCCGTCCGCATCGTACATTTTTATGGGAGTGGCGCTTTTCGCTTCGGTATGGCTTACTCTGATTGTTAAGCCTGCTAATAATCAAAAAATTCCGCTTGGCGCACGTCACGCCTGAAACCTTCACATAATGGAGATCCGCATGAAGCCGTCAGTTATTCTCTACAAAACGCTTCCCGACGACCTGCAACAGCGTCTGGAACAACACTTTACCGTGACTCAGGTGAAAAACCTGAATCCGGAGACCGTTTCACAACATGCCGCCGCCTTTGCTGAAGCGGTGGGTCTGCTGGGCGCCAGCGAAAAAGTCGATACCGCGTTACTGGAGAACATGCCGAAGCTTCGTGCAACCTCAACCATCTCCGTCGGCTATGACAACTTCGACGTTGATGCCCTGAATGCACGTAAAATATTACTGATGCACACCCCGACGGTGTTGACCGAAACCGTGGCCGATACCGTGATGGCGCTGATTTTAAGTACCGCGCGTCGGGTGGTTGAAGTCGCCGACCGCGTAAAAGCCGGGGAGTGGACGAAAAGCATTGGCCCGGACTGGTTTGGTAACGATGTGCATCATAAAACCCTGGGCATCGTCGGCATGGGGCGTATCGGGATGGCGCTCGCCCAGCGCGCGCATGCGGGTTTCGGCATGCCGATTCTCTACAACGCTCGTCGCCAGCACCCGCAGGCGGAAGAGCGGTTTAATGCCCGCTATTGCGATCTCGATACGTTGTTGCAGGAAGCCGATTTTGTCTGCCTGATCCTGCCGCTGACTGACGAGACGTATCACCTGTTTGGCAAAGCGCAGTTCGCCAGGATGAAGTCCTCCGCCATCTTTATTAACGCCGGTCGTGGCGCCGTGGTTGACGAGAAATCGCTGATTGCCGCCCTACAGGAAGGGAAAATTTATGCTGCCGGACTGGACGTGTTCGAACAAGAACCGCTGGCGAAAGATTCTCCGCTGCTAAGTCTGCCAAACGTCGTTGCGTTGCCGCATATAGGCTCCGCAACCCACGAGACTCGTTACAATATGGCGGCCTGCGCGGTGGATAATCTGATTGATGCCCTGAACGGCAAAGTCGAGAAGAACTGCGTTAATCCGCACGTGAAGTGAGAAACAGCAATCCCGGATAAAGCAGACGCCTTACCCGGGAGATCTGACCACTTAGCGCGTCGCGTTCACCGCCGCGGTCCACGCCTGATTAAAAGCCTGGTGCTGCGCGGGCAAGGGCCCGACCAGCGTATTATACTGGCTGGCCTGCTGTGAAGTCGGGAACTGAATGCCGTTGGCGACGAAGCTGACCTGCGTCCCCTGTTGGGCAATAAAATCACCGACCTGCACCAGTTGCCGGGTGAAGACCTGCGCCACCGGGATCAGCGGCTGCAGCGCATTCGCTGGCGTCGTCACGACTTTATTATAAACCTGGTCGAAGACCGGCTTCAGATCGTCGCTCTGTTTCAGCGCGCCGTGAGCGGCATCGGCCTGCATTTTTGCGTTTTCCAGTTGCTGGCTCAGAACGCCCAGCGCGCCGTTTGCCTGACGCAGCGGTTCGCGTTGAGTCACATAATCCTGCGGCACGCGAATCGCATTCACGCTATCCACCACCGGACGCAACCCCGCATCCATCGCCTGACTCACCTGCTGTGAATAACCGTAAATCACCGCGTAATCGGAAACGAAAGGTCCGAACTGTTTTTTCTGATCGGCGGTCAGCGTCGGCAGACGTTCGCCGCTACGCATTGCCGTATTTTGCAGGAAGTCGATGAACGCTTTGCGCTGATCGCCTTCTTTATCGAAACACCCACTCAGGCTAACCACCATTAACAGGGCTGCAATAGCCGCAAACCAGCGAGAGCAGGACTTTCCTGTCGCCATTTTTTTACTCCTTTCAGCCAAAAAAAGCGCAAACAGGCACACACGTGCCAGCCGCTGACAAGGATAGTCCAGGTCAGCCTTACAGGATACCTTTTCCTGACAATCTTCCCCCTTAAAAAGCAGGTATTCGGCCTTTGCGCCCCCACGACTATCGTCTGTTAAGTACATCACAATTACGGCTAGCGCTTAATGCTCGACAGAATTATTTAATTCACTGATTTTATTTGATTTACTAACCCTTCCCTTCTGACGGTTCGCGAAAACGGACGATAATCGCACGCTTACCGGCTGACCTGCATTGCCTGAAACAGAGTTCGATGATTTTATTAAATGAGGCGATTAACGACACTTCGTTCGATAATCGCACAGACAATATCAATGACCGCGAGGGTGATAACAATAATCTATCTCTGTCCCCCGCTCAGCCTGCCAGGAATGCCGTATGAAGAAGACAACCATCGATATTCAGGCTTTTATCAATGAACATCCCTTCACGAAATACCAGTGGATGATTCTGGCCTTATGTTTTATCACCGTCGCGATGGACGGGTTCGATACCGCGATAATCGGCTTTATTGCCTCTGACCTTGTGCAGGAATGGGGGGTTGAAAAGTCGGCGTTGGGCCCGGTAATGAGCGCCGCCCTGGTGGGACTTGCCGTCGGTGCGCTGACCGCTGGCCCTCTCGCCGACCGCATCGGACGTAAGAAAGTGTTGATTATGTCGATCATGGTTTTCGGCGGCTTCAGCCTGCTGACCGCCTTTGCCACCAGCCTCAATCAGCTGACGCTGCTGCGTTTTCTTACCGGTTTAGGGCTGGGGGCCGCGATGCCAAACGCCGCGACGCTGATGAGTGAATACGCGCCTGAACGACGCCGTGCCCTGATGGTCAACCTGATGTTTGTCGGTTTTCCGATGGGCTCGTCGATGGGAGGTTTCCTCTCCGCCTGGATGATCCCCCACTACGGCTGGCAGAGCGTACTGGTGCTTGGCGGCGTGATGCCGCTGCTGCTGGCGGTTGCGCTGCTCTTTCTCCTGCCGGAATCAGCACGGTATATGGTCATTAAACAACAGCCTGCCCGGCGTATCGCCGCCGTTTTGCGCCGTATCGCGCCCGTTCCTGAGCAAGCCGAATTTGAGTTACGGGAAGCAGGACAGGTAAAAGAGAAATCGGCCATCGGGGTTATTTTCTCACCGCGCTATGCCATCGGTACCATAATGCTGTGCCTGACCTACTTTATGGGTCTGCTGATCTTTTATTTACTCACCAGTTGGCTCCCGCTGCTGATTCGCGAAACCGGCGCAACCATGAGCCAGGCCTCGATTATTACCGCGCTGTTCCCGCTGGGAGGCGGTATTGGCGTGCTTATCCTCGGCGCGTTGATGGATAAGATCAATCCGAACAAAGTGGTTGCCGTGGGCTGGCTGTTAACCGGAATATTCGTTTGCCTGGTTGGTTTCTCAACCCACAGCCTGCTGCTGATGGGGGTGATGGTCTTTATCGCCGGCAGCATTATGAACGGCGCGCAATCATCCATGCCTGCGCTGGCCGCCGGATTTTATCCCACACAGGGGCGCGCGACCGGTGTTGCCTGGATGTTGGGGATTGGACGCTTCGGCGGGATTCTTGGCGCGTTCAGCGGCGCTTTCTTGATGCAGGCCCAGCTCTCCTTCGAAACCATTTTCTCTCTGCTGGCGATCCCGGCCTTCTTGTCCGCCATTGCGCTGCTGGTGAAATACAAACTGGGTCAACAAAAGCCGCAGACGTTACCGCGTGAAGTTGATAAGCTGCAAAAAGCATAATCGGCAGGCCAGCGAGACAACGCTGGCCTTTATCCTTTTCTTCTTACCTATACGCTAAATAATTCGAGTTGCAGGACAAAACGGTTAACCGTTTTGAACGTCGCGAAGCGACGGCCCGCAGGCCGAGTTTGATGGATGAGACGCGTCACGCAAAAGCCAACACACCTGCAACTTGAAGTATGACCAGTTTATTTACAATAATTTTCTAACCTGGCTCATTTAGATACTAATCATCGCCTTACCTCACTCAGACAGCCCGTAAAAAAATCGGCGGATACATAATGACCAGGATAAGCATTCTTTGCGTTTTTTTTCCGACTATTCTTAAGAGGCTCTACAAAATTCACCCTCCGCCGTATGATAGAGAGGAGTTCTCAATGGAATATAAAGATCCTGCGTTCGAACTACTAAGCAGCCTGGAACAAATTATTTTTAACGATCAGGCTCAGACCGTTTCCCTGACGCATAAGCCCGCTGTATTCAATGAATTTGAACAACTACGCAAAGGCACCGGCTTGAAAATAGATGATTTCGCCAATGCCATGGGCGTCAGCGTCGCGATGGTAAAAGAGTGGGAATCAAGACGCGTAAAACCCTCGATCACTGAACTCAAACTAATGCGCCTGATACAGGCAAATCCTCAGCTTTCAAGACAACTTATTGACTCATGATCTCAGGTAAAGTTTGTTACGGTTAGCGGTCCTGGAAAGGACCGTTTTTATATCGCCGAAAAAAAAGTTTGCTATCACCGCCTGAAAATGCGTTAATGCTCCCCGGTTTGATGTAAAGACCACAGAGCATTCGAATAGAGCAGTCCTTCAAAGGTTATCCGTTGATAGATACCCCGGTAGTGAACTTTCCCTTTATCGCTTCAAATCTGTAGTCCAGACCATAACGCCGAAAGGCTCATTTATTTTTCTTAAAGGTAATTCACTATGTCCGGTAAAATGACTGGTATCGTAAAATGGTTCAACGCTGATAAAGGCTTCGGCTTCATCACTCCTGACGATGGCTCTAAAGACGTGTTCGTACACTTCTCCGCTATCCAGAACGATGGCTACAAATCCCTGGATGAAGGTCAGAAAGTTTCCTTCACCATCGAAAGCGGCGCTAAAGGCCCGGCAGCTGGTAACGTAACCAGCCTGTAATCTTAGCTTTATAAGCTCAGAATTGAAGATCCCTGCCAGTCGGCGGGGATTTTTTTTGCCTTTTTCCCCATAAAAAAACCTGCCAGATGGCAGGTCAGATTGCTGACAAAGTGCGTTTTTCCGGAATTGCCCGGCGGCGCTTCGCTTGCGCGGGCCTACGAAAAACCCATAACATGATGATATTATTGGTTTTACATGCCAGGTAAAGCGATAGCCGCCACCCGGCAGAAATGCGAGCACAATATCTAAATCAGGTTTGTCATCAGCCTCAAAACCTGCCAGATGGCAGGTTTTATTTTATTGCGACGAACTTACTGCAGCAGGGAAATATCCGCTACCTGCAGGAACAGATCGCGCAGTTTAGACAGCAACGTCAGACGGTTGATACGCACGTTCTGGTCTTCAGCGTTAACCATCACGTTTTCGAAAAACTCATCTACCGGCTCGCGCAAGGAAGCCAGTTCGATCAGCGCATCCTGGTAACGGCCTTCCGCGAAGTACGGCTGCAGTTTGTCGCGCAGTACCACCAGATTCCCCGCCAGTTTGATCTCCGCGGCTTCTTTCAGTACGGAAGCGTGGACGATATCGTTCAGCACTTCGTCGGACTTCGCCAGAATGTTGGAGACACGTTTGTTCGCCGCCGCCAGCGCGGAGGCTTCTTCCAGCGTGCGGAAGTGCGACACGGCCTTCATACGGGCATCGAAATCCGCCGGACGGGTCGGACGACGCGCCAGAACCGCCTGAATGGTGTCCACGGTGTAACCTTCATCCTGATACCAGGCGCGGAAACGACCGAGCATAAAGTCGATAACGTCATCAACCACATTCGCGTTGGTCAGCTTGTCGCCGTACAGACGCGCCGCTTCTTCGGTCAGCGTTTGCAGATCCAGATTCAGGTTCTTCTCAACGATGATACGCAGCACGCCCAGCGCGGCACGACGCAGCGCGAACGGGTCTTTATCGCCTTTCGGATGCTGACCGATACCAAAGATACCCGCCAGCGTGTCCATCTTGTCGGCAATCGCCAGCGCGCAGGCAACCGGGTTAGACGGCAGGTCGTCACCAGCAAAGCGCGGCTGATACTGCTCGTTCAGCGCGACAGCCACATCTTCCGCTTCGCCGTCATGGCGCGCGTAGTGCATGCCCATCACGCCCTGCGTGTCGGTGAACTCAAACACCATGTTGGTCATCAGGTCACATTTCGACAGCAGGCCCGCACGGGTAGCGTGGTTAACATCCGCGCCAATTTGTGCGGCAATCCAGCCCGCCAGCGCCTGAATACGGTCGGTCTTGTCGCGCAGCGTACCCAGCTGTTGCTGGAACAGCACGGTTTGCAGACGCGGCAGGTTATCTTCCAGACGTTTTTTACGGTCGGTATTGAAGAAGAACTCGGCATCTGCCAGACGCGGACGTACCACCTTCTCATTACCGGAGATGATTTGCTGCGGATCTTTGGATTCGATGTTCGCCACGAAGATAAAGTTCGGCAGCAGTTTGCCGTCTGCGGCGTAAACCGGGAAGTATTTCTGGTCGCCCTTCATGGTGTAAACCAGCGCTTCAGACGGCACCGCGAGGAATTTCTCTTCGAATGTCGCCGTCAGCACCACCGGCCATTCCACCAGCGAAGTGACCTCTTCCAGCAGGCTCTCGCTCAGGTCAGCGTTACCGCCAATCTGACGCGCCGCTTCTTCTGCATCGGCTTTGATTTTCGCTTTACGCGCTTCGTAATCAGCAACAACTTTACCGCGCTCACGCAGGATTTCAGGGTACTGATCGGCAGAGTCGAGGGTGATTTCCGGCTCGCCCATAAAGCGATGGCCGCGAATGACGCGATCGGACGGGATACCCAGAATCGTTGCCGGAATGAGCTTGTCGCCCAGCAGCAGCGTGACGGTGTGTACCGGACGCACAAAGTGAACGTCAGACGCGCCCCAGCGCATCAGTTTCGGAATCGGCAGCTTCGCCAGAGAGGTGGCAATCATGTTCGGTAGCAGCGCTTCGGTGCTTTCGCCTTTCACATGCGCGCGATACAGCAGCCATTCGCCTTTGTCTGTGGTCAGACGTTCAGCCTGATCCACGGTGATGCCGCAACCACGCGCCCAGCCTTCCGCCGCTTTACTCGGTTTGCCTTCCGCGTCAAACGCCTGGGCAATCGCCGGGCCGCGTTTTTCAACTTCGCGATCGGGTTGAGAAGCAGCAAGATTCGCCACTTTCAGCGCCAGACGGCGCGGTGCGGCGAACCACTCTACGTTGCCGTGTGCGAGGCCAGCGTTATCCAGCTCCGCAGTAACGTTCGCAGCAAAGGACTCCGCCAGGCTGCGCAGGGCTTTTGGTGGCAGCTCTTCAGTGCCGATTTCCACCAGAAAAGTTTTCTCAGACATGGCCGCCTCTTATTTGTCTTTGTTGCACATCGGGAAGCCAAGGGCTTCACGGGAAGCGTAGTAAGCTTCTGCCACTGCTTTGGTCAGGGTGCGAATGCGCAGGATGTAGCGCTGACGCTCGGTGACGGAGATGGCTTTACGCGCATCCAGCAGGTTAAAGCTATGGGCGGCTTTCAGAATACGCTCGTAAGCAGGCAGCGGCAGCGGGTTTTCCAGCGCCAGCAGTTGCTGTGCTTCTTTCTCATACTGTTCGAAACAGGTGAACAGGAAATCCACATCGGCGTATTCAAAGTTGTAGGTGGATTGCTCCACTTCATTCTGATGGAACACGTCGCCATAGGTGGTTTTACCCAGCGGGCCGTCGCTCCAGACCAGGTCGTAAACGCTGTCTACGCCCTGAATGTACATCGCAAGACGTTCCAGACCGTAGGTGATCTCACCGGTAACCGGCTTACACTCCAGACCGCCAACCTGCTGGAAGTAGGTGAACTGAGTTACTTCCATGCCGTTCAGCCACACTTCCCAGCCCAGACCCCAGGCGCCCAGCGTCGGGTTTTCCCAGTTATCTTCCACGAAACGGATATCGTGGATCGTCGGGTCCATCCCCAGCTCTTTCAGAGAACCGAGATACAGCTCCTGGATGTTATCCGGCGATGGCTTAATCACCACCTGGAACTGATAATAGTGCTGTAAACGGTTTGGGTTTTCGCCGTAGCGGCCATCGGTCGGACGACGAGAAGGCTGCACATAGGCGGTCGCCATCGGCTCTGGCCCCAGTGCGCGCAAGCAGGTCATTGGGTGAGAAGTCCCTGCGCCGACTTCCATGTCCAGTGGTTGAACAATGGTGCAGCCCTGACGAGCCCAGTAATCCTGTAAGGTCAGGATCAGGCCCTGGAAGGTCCTGGTATCAAACTTTTGCATATTATTTCGTGCTGGATACGTGTGGATTTAAAGGAAGGAGTCAGTATACCCGCTGGCTGCGAGATATACAGTATGAAACGGGATTGTTTAAGGAAAATTGCGGAAATTAACGCCGCCAGGTAGCTATTTAGCGCATCGAAAGATGCGAAAACTGACCGTCCTGATCAAAAGAGCAGATAAAACGCTCATTACGTTCAGTATGCCCTGAAAGCTCGTAGCTTCCCTGGAACTGGGCAAAATGGCTGACATCAATCTGCCCCACGCCTGTACGGTAACGAACGGCAGCATTGTCCTTGCACAGTTGTTCCATATTGAGGGTTATCTGTGGCGTTATCCGCGCGCTTTGTGTCTGCTGCGCTGGCGGAGGCGCCGTTTCGCTGCAAGCGGCAAGAAGGCACAACAGCAGTCCACAAAATACCGACTTCATCACCATTTTTTCTCGACCGCCTTGTTAGCAAGTTATTATCGTTAAGGTTATATGAAATAACATGATTATTGTGCGAATTGCGCCCCGCCCCGACAAGTCGATGGCGAAAAACTCAGATTATTC
Organism: Klebsiella sp. KE9456; assembly: GCF_043832615.1. Classification (NCBI taxonomy): domain Bacteria; kingdom Pseudomonadati; phylum Pseudomonadota; class Gammaproteobacteria; order Enterobacterales; family Enterobacteriaceae; genus Klebsiella; species Klebsiella sp. KE9456. The sequence continues at coordinate 72,146 of NZ_JBDYQK010000022.1, read as the reverse complement.
CACTGCGATGCCAGCGGATAAGAGCAGTCAGACCCTCTTTGGCAAGGGGATACCGAGGTACTGATGCAGGAAAAAATAAACTGGATTACCAATTTGCGCGGTATTGCCTGCCTGATGGTCGTGATGATTCACAGCACCGCGTGGTACATTACTCATCCGCACGCCATTAGCCTGCTGGCCTGGGATATGGCAAATTTGCTTAACTCGGCGTCCCGCGTCAGCGTACCGCTGTTTTTCATGATTTCAGGCTATCTGTTTTTCGGCGAGCGCAGCGCTCGCCCCCGGCATTTTCTGCGCATCGCGCTTTGCATTCTCTTTTACAGCGCGCTATCGCTGCTCTATATCACCCTGTTCACCCATATCAACGTCGAACAGTCGCTGAAGAATTTGCTGCAAAAGCCGGTGTTCTATCATCTGTGGTTTTTCTTCGCCATCGCCGTGATCTATCTGCTTTCGCCGCTGATTCAGGTCAAACAGGTTAGTGGCAAAATGCTACTGGTGCTGATGCTGGTGACCGGCATTATCGCGAATCCGAATATGGTGGCGGTGAAAGCAGGGGGAATAACGTGGCTGCCGATAAATCTCTACATTAACGGCGATACCTTTTACTACGTGCTGTACGGGGTGCTGGGACGCGCAATCGGTATGATGGACACCGACAAAAAAGGACTGACGCCACTCTGTGCCGCCCTTTTCATCGCGGCAGTATGGGGCATATCACGCGGTACGCTGCACGAACTGCGCTGGCGCGGCGATTTTGGCGATACCTGGTATTTATACTGCGGCCCGGCGGTTTTTGTCTGCGCGATAACCCTGCTGACGCTGGTCAAAAATACGCTGAATACGCGCCCGATACCGATAATTGCGCCGATCGCGCGGCACTCCTTAGGTATTTACGGTTTTCATGCGCTAATTATCCACGCATTGCGCGCCAGCGGGCTGGAAATCACCCGCTGGCCGCTCCTCGACATTGCCTGGATATTCAGCGCAGCGCTGCTGGGAAGCCTGCTGCTATCAGCCCTGGTTCAACGGTTCGATCGCCGTCGCCTGTTGAGTTAAGCACAGGCGAAAGTATCAGGACATCAACGGTAAGAGCTGCTGATAAATCTGCCGGAAGGTTTCCCGACGCAGAGCGTAACGGGCAAAACGGTCGGCATCCGGACGATGGGCCTGCTCCAGAGGCAACTGCGGGAGCAAATCGGAGAAGGCGACATGTTTATGCAACGCCAGTTGCGCCAGTCTTGCCGCGCCAAGCGCCGGTCCAACATCTCCGCCGGTACGGAAATCAAGCTGCTGGCCGCTAATATCCGCCAGCATCTGCCGCCAGTACGCGCTGCGCGCGCCGCCGCCAATCAGAGTCACACTCTGCGGTTGAATGCCGCAGGCGTGAACCACATCCATGCCATCCGCCAGGGCATAACCGACGCCTTCCAGCACCGCTCGCGCCAGTTCAGCCGCACCATGCTGATGGGTCAGACCGAAAAATACGCCTTTCGCCTGCGGATTATTGTGCGGCGTGCGTTCGCCGGATAAGTAAGGCAGAAACCAGACCGGATCGACACCGTCATTCGCCGATTCCGCCGCCGCGAGTAGCGCGGGAACCGTGCCGAGACCGGTTAGCTTCGCAGCCCAATCGAGGCAGGACGCCGCGCTCAGCATGACCGACATCAAATGCCAGCGTCCGGGCAGCGCGTGGCAGAAACTGTGAACGGCGCTTTCCGGCTTGCTAAGAAATCCGTCGCTGACGGCAAAATAGACGCCGGAGGTCCCCAGCGACAGCATCGCCTGACCAGCATCCGCCATTCCCACACCAACCGCGCCCGCAGCGTTGTCGCCACCACCGGCCACCACCAGCGCTTCCGGCATATTCCATGATTGTGCGACCGCAGGGCGAAGCGCCCCCGTAACGTCACAGCCTTCGAACAGCGCCGGCATGTTAGCGCGGCTCAGGCCGCAAGCAGCGAGCATCTCGTCGCTCCAGTCACGGCGCGCCACGTCCATCCACATCGTTCCGGCCGCATCAGACATATCGCTGGCAAACTCGCCGGTCATCCGTAAACGTAAATAATCTTTTGGCAGTAAAATTTTATCGATCTGGCGGAAGATTTCCGGTTCATGGCGTTGAACCCACAGCAGCTTCGGCGCAGTAAATCCAGGCATCATCAGATTGCCGGTTATCTGCCGCGAGCGGCTGACTTTCTCTTCTAATAACGCGCACTCTTCGCCGCAGCGGCCGTCATTCCATAAAATCGCCGGGCGTAGAACGCGTTGTTGCTTATCCAGCAGCGTCGCGCCGTGCATCTGCCCGGCAATACCGACTGCTTTAACATCGCGCAGAGAGTGCTGCGCGCCCAGCGCTCTCATTGCGCTGTCCGTCGCCAGCCACCAGTGTTCGGGATCCTGTTCAGACCACAACGGATGCGGACGCGAGACGCTCAGTTTTTCGCTATGCGAAGCCACAACGTCTCCCTGCTCATTAAGCAGAATGGCCTTGACCCCCGAGGTGCCCAGATCAATTCCGATATACATACAGCCTCTCCTTAACTGGCGCGAATAAAATAGAGCCACTGTTATAACAAATGCCCGGACTGGCCGGGCATCATCATTAATTATCAAACAGATAACGGTTAACCACGTTCTCCAGCAGCTCCTGATGACCGCTGTGATGCTGCGGCGCCAGGTTGTGCTGAATCGCATACCGGGCAATATCGGCGAGATCCATCTGGCCCTTGAGGATTTGCTGACCCAGTTCGCCATTCCAGCCGGCATAGCGTTTGGCGACACGCTTATCCAGTTCACCGCCTTCAATCATGCGGGCCGCCACTTTCAAGGCCAGCGCCATGGTATCCATCGCGCCAATGTGGCCGTAGAACAGATCGTATTTATCGGTGCTCTGACGACGAACTTTAGCATCAAAGTTCAGGCCGCCGGTGGTAAAGCCGCCCGCCTTAAGGATTTCGTACATCACCAGCGCGTTTTCTTCGACGCTGTTCGGGAACTGGTCGGTATCCCAACCCAGCTGCGGATCGCCGCGGTTCGCGTCGACAGAGCCAAACAGACCGAGGGCGATCGCCGTGGCAATTTCGTGATGGAAAGTATGGCCTGCCAGCGTCGCGTGGTTAGCTTCAATGTTCAGTTTGATCTCTTTTTCCAGGCCAAACTGCTTGAGAAACCCATACACGGTGGATGCGTCGTAATCATACTGATGCTTGGTGGGCTCCTGCGGCTTGGGCTCAATCAGCAGCGTTCCCTGGAAGCCAATTTTGTGTTTGTGTTCAACCACCATTTGCATAAAGCGGCCGATCTGTTCGCGTTCCTGTCTCAGGTCGGTATTCAGCAGCGTTTCATAACCTTCACGACCGCCCCACAGAACGTAGTTTTCGCCGCCCAGTTTATGGGTTGCCTCCATCGCCGTCACGACCTGCGTCGCCGCCCAACTGAACACTTCAGGGTCCGGGTTTGTAGCCGCGCCAGCGCCGTAACGCGGGTGAGTAAAGCAGTTCGCCGTGCCCCACAGCAGCCTGACACCGCTCTGCTGCTGTTTCGCCGCCAGAACATCAACCATCTGCGCAAAGTTATTAACGTACTCTTTCAGCGACGCGCCTTCCGGAGAAACATCAACATCATGGAAACAGTAATAGGGAATGTTCAGTTTGTGAAAAAACTCAAACGCGACATCAGCTTTACGTTTCGCCATCTCCAGCGCTTCACCCGGCTGCTGCCACGGACGGTCGAAAGAACCGACGCCGAACATATCAGCGCCATTCCAGCAGAAAGTGTGCCAGTAGCAGGCCGCAAAGCGCAGGTGCTCTTCCATACGTTTACCCAGAACCAACTCATCCGGGTTGTAATGACGAAAAGCCAGTGGATTAGCGGATTTCGGGCCTTCATAACGAACGCGATCGAGTTGATCGAAATAGGTCTGCATAATGAGCTCCATATTCAGGGGTGCGGCGAGGAATAAGTCATAGCCCAATATAGAATTCTCTTTTTAGTTTCCTCAATTACGTTATTTCACACCGTAATTGAGAGAATCCACAAACGTGCGCCAGGTCGCAAAAATAATACCTGACGCTCTGATTTTGCTACTGACATATAGAGAGTACGATGAAATAGGCGGATCATTGATTATTAAAATAAGATCGCGATCATAAATTCACAAATAAACAAAATTTCATAACTCTAAAATAAGCATAGATAATTGCCAAGGTTCTTTCCTGGGTTAAGAATCCGCAGTGTCAATGTGTATCAGGCCGCTTCGTTTTATCGTTCGTTTATCCTGCACTCTACAGAAAAGGTGTTATTATTATGAAGATAAAGAACCTTTGTCTAACGCTCTGCGCCTCACTCCTCCTGACCAGCCTGTCGGGTATCGCGAAAGAAGTTAAAATAGGTATGGCTATTGATGACCTGCGTCTTGAACGCTGGCAAAAAGATCGCGATATTTTTGTCAACAAAGCAGAATCATTAGGCGCAAAAGTATTTGTTCAGTCAGCCAATGGCAACGAAGAAACGCAAATGTCGCAAATTGAAAATATGATCAATCGCGGCGTCGATGTTCTGGTTATTATTCCCTATAACGGCCAGGTACTGAGTAATGTCATTAAGGAGGCCAAACAGGAAGGAATTAAGGTCCTGGCCTACGATCGTCTTATTAATAATGCAGATATTGATTTTTATATCTCTTTTAATAACGAAAAAGTGGGGGAAATGCAGGCCCAAAGCCTGGTCGATAAAGTGCCTCAGGGCAATTATTTTCTGATGGGCGGGTCACCCGTTGATAATAACGCGAAGCTTTTCCGCGCCGGGCAAATGAAGGTCCTTAAACCCTATATTGATGCCGGGAAAATTAAGATCGTTGGCGATCAGTGGGTCGACGGCTGGTTGCCAGAAAATGCATTGAAAATCATGGAAAATGCCCTGACCGCCAACAATAACAAAATTGATGCGGTCGTCGCCTCTAACGATGCCACCGCCGGCGGCGCCATTCAGGCCTTAAGCGCCCAGGGGCTGGCGGGTAAAGTGGCGATTTCTGGCCAGGATGCCGACCTCGCCGGCGTGAAACGCATTATCGCCGGAACCCAGACGATGACCGTCTACAAGCCGATTACCACCCTTGCCACCACTGCGGCGGAGATCGCCGTCGAACTGGGTAACGATAAACAGCCGAAGGCCGACACCACGCTCAATAATGGGCTAAAAGATGTCCCATCACGACTGCTGACGCCTATTGAGGTGAATAAAGACAATATAGAGCAGACGGTAATTAAAGACGGCTTCCACAAAAAGAGCGAGCTGTGAACGCAGGCGCCCCTTTCCGGGGCGCTAACCTCATCCAGCCGGATATTGCTGATGCGGAGTAGATATGTCCTGGTTACTTGAAATGAAAAACATTAGCAAAACCTTCGGCACAGTGAAGGCGATTGATAATGTCAGCCTGCGGCTTAACGCCGGGGAAGTGGTCTCGTTATGTGGAGAAAACGGTTCAGGTAAATCCACACTCATGAAGGTACTTTGTGGGATATATCCGCACGGTACCTATGAAGGCGAAATTATTTTTTCCGGGGAAACCCTACGGCCTGGCCATATTCGCGATACCGAACGCAAAGGGATCGCCATCATTCATCAGGAGCTGGCGCTGGTAAAACATCTGACGGTCCTGGAAAATATTTTCCTCGGCGTGGAAATTTCCCGCCATGGTCTGCTGGATTATGAAACCATGACCCTGCGCTGCGAGAAGCTGCTGGCCCAGGTCAATTTATCCATTTCTCCTGATACTCGCGTCGGAGATTTAGGCCTCGGCCAGCAGCAGCTGGTTGAAATAGCCAAGGCATTGAACAAGCAGGTGCGGTTGTTAATACTTGATGAACCCACCGCCTCCTTAACCGAACAAGAAACGGCGATTTTGCTGAACATTATTCGCGATCTGCAAAACCACGGTATCGCCTGTATTTACATTTCTCACAAACTCAATGAAGTCAAAGCCATCTCTGACACGATTTGCGTCATTCGCGACGGACAGCATATCGGCACTCGTCATGCTGACGGCATGAATGAAGATGACATTATCACCATGATGGTTGGTCGGGAGCTTACCGCCCTCTATCCAAATGAAGCCCACCGCTGCGGTGACGAAATCCTGCGAGTGGAAAACTTAACCGCCTGGCATCCGGTCAACCGCCATATTAAACGGGTCAACGACATCTCTTTTTCATTACGCCGTGGAGAAATTCTGGGCATCGCAGGGCTGGTTGGCGCGGGGCGCACCGAAGCGGTTCAGTGTCTGTTTGGCGTCTGGCCGGGCCGCTGGCAGGGAAAAATCTTTATTGACGGCCAGCAGGTCAACATTCACACCTGCCAGCAAGCCATCGCGCAGGGCATTGCCATGGTACCTGAAGACAGAAAAAAGGATGGTATCGTGCCGGTGATGGCGGTAGGCAAAAACATCACCCTCGCCGCCCTGAATCAGTTTACCGGCCCGATGAGCAGCCTTGACGACGCCGGCGAGCAGCACTGCATTCAGCAATCCATCCAGCGCCTCAAAATCAAAACCTCCTCACCGGAGCTGGCGATCGGTCGTCTCAGCGGCGGCAATCAGCAAAAGGCAATACTCGCCCGCTGTCTGCTGCTGAACCCACGCATTTTGATTCTTGATGAACCCACCCGCGGCATTGATATCGGTGCCAAGTACGAAATTTACAAGCTGATTAACCAACTGGTGCAACAGGGGATTGCCGTCATCGTCATTTCATCCGAGCTGCCCGAAGTGCTGGGACTAAGCGACCGGGTGCTGGTAATGCATGAAGGCAAACTGAAAGCCAATTTAATCAACCAGAACCTGACCCAGGAACAGGTGATGGAAGCCGCGCTGAGGAGCGAACGCCATGTCGAAGAACACGTCGTCTGAAATCAAACTCACCCCATCCGCCTCAGGCGCGCTGTCCGGACTCAAAGGGATGAACCTCCAGGTCTTCGTGATGATCGCCGCTATCGTGGCGATTATGCTGTTTTTCACCTGGACCACCGAAGGCGCTTATCTGAGCGCGCGCAATATCTCCAATCTGCTGCGCCAGACCGCCATCACCGGTATTCTCGCGGTTGGCATGGTATTTGTGATTATTTCCGCTGAAATCGATCTCTCCGTCGGATCGATGATGGGCCTGCTTGGCGGCGCGGCGGCGATTTTTGACGTCTGGTTCGGCTGGCCGTTACCGCTGACGATCGTGGTCACCCTGGCGCTTGGCCTGCTGCTGGGCGCCTGGAACGGTTGGTGGGTCGCCTATCGCAAAGTGCCTTCGTTTATCGTTACTCTCGCCGGTATGCTGGCGTTTCGCGGTATTCTGATAGGCATCACCAACGGGACCACCGTCTCCCCCACCAGCGCGGCAATGTCGCAAATTGGTCAAAGCTACCTGCCTGATGGTATTGGCTTTGCTATCGGCGTGGCAGGAATGGCTCTCTTTATCATCTGGCAATGGCGCAGTCGCATGCGGCGTCAGGCGTTAGGGCTGGCAACGCCGGCATCGGCCTTGACCGTGGGCCGCCAGACAATGACCGCCATTATCGTGCTGGGCGCTATCTGGCTGCTCAATGACTATCGCGGCGTACCGACGCCGGTACTTATTCTCACCGCGCTGCTGCTCGCCGGGATGTTTATGGCCACACGCACTGCTTTCGGGCGGCGCATCTACGCTATCGGCGGCAATCTGGAGGCCGCGCGTCTATCCGGTATTAGTGTTGAACGAACCAAGATGGCAGTATTTGCCATTAATGGCCTGATGGTGGCTATCGCCGGACTCATTCTTAGTTCGCGTCTGGGAGCCGGCTCGCCTTCTGCCGGTAACATCGCGGAACTGGATGCCATCGCCGCCTGCGTCATCGGTGGTACCAGCCTCGCGGGCGGCGTAGGCAGCGTTGCGGGGGCCGTAATGGGGGCGTTTATTATGTCCGCGCTGGACAACGGCATGAGCATGATGGACGTCGCCACATTCTGGCAGTACATCGTTAAAGGCGTCATTTTATTGTTGGCGGTATGGATGGATTCAGCAACGAAACGACGCAGTTGATAGTGGCGCGTTTCTCTTCTCCCTCGGACCGCTTCGAGGGAGCGTTCAACAATAAACCTGCCCAGGTTCAAAAGAACAAGCAAAATCGTCCTCACAGGGAGATCTCTTAGGTGCTGATCGCTTGAAATAACCCGGGCATTGGCCAGTATTGTATGGTCGGTAAGAGAGACCAGGAACAACACTATGTTTGGAAAGCGCCATCGTATTACGCTGTTATTCAATGCCAATAAAGCCTATGACCGACAGGTCGTTGAAGGGGTCGGTGAATATTTACAGGCATCGCAACTGGAATGGGACATCTTCATTGAAGAAGATTTCCGCACGCGAATTGAAAATATTAAGGAATGGTTAGGTAATGGCGTTATTGCCGATTACGACGATCCGGAAATTGAAAATCTGCTGATCGACGTTGATGTGCCGATTGTCGGCGTTGGCGGCTCTTTTCATCGCCCGGAATGTTATCCGAACGTTCACTATATCGCCACCGACAACGCCGCACTGGTTGAGAGCGCCTTCCTCCACCTGAAGGAAAAAGGCATCAACCGCTTTGCTTTTTATGGTCTGCCCGCCACCAGTTGCAAAGGCTGGGCGGCCGAGCGCGAGCATGCTTTCCGTCAACTGGTGGCCAGAGAGAAGTATCGCGGCGTGGTGTATCAGGGGCTCGAAACCGCGCCGGAAAACTGGCAGCATGCGCAAAATCGCCTCGCTGACTGGCTGCAAACGCTACCGCCACACACCGGTATTATCGCCGTCACCGATGCCCGCGCGCGCCACATATTACAGGCCTGCGAACTGCTGCATATTCCGGTGCCGGAAAAACTGTGCGTTATTGGCATTGATAACGAAGAGCTCACCCGCTACCTGTCACGCGTCGCCCTGTCGTCCGTTGCCCAGGGCACCCGCCAGATGGGCTATCAGGCGGCAAAACTGCTGCACCGTCTGCTGGAAAACGAAGAGTTACCCCTTCAGCGTCAGCTTATTCCACCGATGCGGGTGATCGGCCGCCGCTCCACCGATTACCGCTCGCTGTCCGATCCGTCAGTGATTCAGGCGATGCACTATATCCGCAATAACGCCTGCAAGGGGATCAAAGTTGAGCAAGTGCTGGATGCCATCGGTATCTCTCGCTCCAATCTTGAAAAACGCTTCAAAGAAGAAGTGGGCGAGACGATTCATACGGTGATCCACAGCGAAAAGTTAGAAAAAGCACGCAGCCTGTTGGTTTCCACCACCCTGTCGATTAACGAGATCTCACAGATATGCGGCTACCCATCGCTGCAATATTTCTATTCGGTCTTCAAGAAAGAGTACGATGTAACGCCGAAGGAGTATCGCGACCGGCATAGCGAAGTGATGATGTAGAACACAAAGAAAAATGCCCGCGCTTACGCGTCGGGCATTAAACCTGTATCAGTGATTACATATGGGCGGCAATCAACCGCTGGTTATCCTGATACATGGCGAAGAGATAGTTGTTGTAACTCGACCCTCTGGTCGAATAGCCCTTCAGCTTATGAATCATCGTGCTGGCGGTCAGCTCTTGATCGGCCTTACGCATTTGCGCCCGCGATTTACGGAACGACGAATAAGCCGGATGCGTATTCAGATTTCTCACATACGCCTGAACGGACTGCTCAATAGAATCAAACTGAGAGTAGCCCTTCATCGCGCCACGACAGTTACCGCCGCCACACTTCATGCCAAACAGATTATTATTAACCCGCGCCAGTTTGGATGTTCCCCAGCCGCTTTCCGCCGCCGCCATCGTTGCCACCATGCTGGTCGGAATAATATCGACGCGCTCAAGCAGCGAGTTCCATGGAATATGGCGAGTATTGCCTGACCACTTCACTTTATAACGTGAGGCGATCTCTTTCAGACGCGCACGCTCAGCCGGCGACCAGCGAACATCGTACTGCTTAGAGACAAGCCAGTTACGATCGGCGGTGATCATCTGGTTTTGCTTCGTAATATAAGGCATTACCGTCCGGAGAAACGCCCTTTTCCTTGGTGTCCCGGAAGGGTATTTTCGCAAATCAGGAAGTGAACTGCTCTTTACACTATTGCGAGAATACTCTTGTTTACTGCTTACCTTACTAACTTTAACGGCACTTTTCTTCTTGATAACTGAGGCTTTATCACTCGTTGTTGCTGTGTGCGTTACTGCCAGCACACTACCTGAAAATAGACAGGTAAATAACATGAGTATCGTAGCCCCATATCGTCGTATGGGAGTCGATATCATTAGGTCTCCTGGTCGGATACACTCATTCCAACGCCTTATTTTTCATAAAAATAGATAAACGAATCGCGAATAGTATCAAAAATACCCAGATCGCGCACCCTCAGAAATAGTCCAATTCTGAAAAGCTGTCACCTGAAATGGATTTCTGCACCGCTATAAAGAGGCAAAAATGCTAGCGCCATCTCATTTTTGCTTATTTTTTGAGCGAGATCACTCACCCCTTTTCATCCTCCCTGAAAAATCGCAGGCGGGATGAGTTCATCAAACGAGCTGACGCGCAAACTGAGCAAAACACCGCTTACAGGAACTCCGGAATGAAACTCGTAGCGCTTGCACCGTTATTGTTGCCTGGGATGGCCTTCGCCGCCTGGACAACCGCCGATTTCCCCGCCTTTACCGGAGAAGGTACCGGCAGATTTATCAGTCAAACCGAGGTAACAAAGGGAACGCGGCCGCTGCGCATTAATGATAGTCAGCAGTGCTGGCAGCCTGCTGGCGCGATAAAACTTAACCAGATGCTCTCTCTGGAGCCCTGTCGTGATACGCCGCCACAATGGCGTGTGTTCCGCGATGGCCGCTATACCCTGGAAGTCGATACCCGCTCGGGTACACCGACCCTGATGATCTCGCTGGCAGAGAAACAGGTTTCCGCCACCGCGCCCCAGTTGAAGCAGTGCCCGAAATGGGATGGTAAACCGCTGACCATTGACGTCAGCAAATCCTTTGCCGAAGGCAGTAAAGTTCGCGATTTCTACAGCGGTAATATCGCGACCGTAAAAGGCGGTAAAATTACCCTCCAGCCAGCACTTAACAGCAATGGTCTGCTGCTGCTTGAGCGCGCAGAGACGCAAACCGCCGCGCCGTTCAACTGGCACAATGCGACGGTCTATTTCGTCCTGACCGACCGCTTTGTTAACGGTAATCCGGCTAACGACAATAGCTATGGCCGCCACAAAGATGGCATGCAGGAAATCGGCACCTTCCACGGCGGCGATCTGCAAGGCTTGACCAGCAAACTTGATTATATCCAGCAGCTCGGCGTCAATGCCCTGTGGATTAGCTCACCGCTGGAACAGATCCACGGATGGGTTGGCGGCGGCACCAAAGGTGACTTCCCCCACTATGCCTATCATGGCTATTATCCCCTGGACTGGACAAAACTGGACGCCAATATGGGTACAGAAGACGATCTCCGTCGTCTCGTCGATGAAGCCCACAAGCGGGGGATACGTATTCTGTTCGACGTGGTAATGAATCACACCGGTTATGCGACCCTGGCCGATATGCAGGAGTATCAGTTTGGCGCGTTGTACATTCATGGCGATGAGTTGAAAAAGACCCTCGGCGCCCACTGGACCAACTGGACGCCTCACGCAGGCCAGAGCTGGCACAGTTTTAACGATTACATCAACTTCAGCGATAAAACCGGATGGGAGAAATGGTGGGGGAAAAAATGGATCCGCACCGACATTGGTGACTACGATAACCCCGGCTTTGATGACCTGACGATGTCGCTGGCCTTCCTGCCGGACGTGAAAACCGAATCTACAGAGCCTTCTGGTTTGCCAAATTTCTATCGTCATAAACCGGACACCGCAGCGAAAGCGATCCCCGGCTATACGCCGCGCGATTACCTGACCCACTGGCTCAGTCAATGGGTTCGCGATTACGGCATCGACGGTTTCCGCGTTGATACCGCTAAACACGTAGAACAGGCCGCCTGGCAGCAATTAAAAACCCAGGCCACACAAGCGCTGGCTGAATGGAAAAGCGCCAACCCGGGTAAAGCGCTGGATAAGGCGCCGTTCTGGATGACCGGCGAGGCCTGGGGTCATGGGGTGATGCAGAGCGATTATTATCGCCACGGCTTTGATGCGATGCTGAATTTTGATTATCAGGATCAGGCGGCAAAAGCGGCAAGCTGCATGGCCAATATGGATCTGACCTGGCAACAAATGGCGGATAAATTGCAGAATTTCAATGTATTAAGCTACATTTCCTCTCACGATACCAGCCTGTTTCGTGAGGGTGGCAGTTCCGCAGCGGAACTGCTGCTACTGGCGCCAGGCGCAGTGCAAATATTCTATGGCGACGAGTCCTCACGGCCATTCGGCCCGACCGGCTCCGATCCTCTACAGGGCACGCGTTCAGATATGAACTGGCAGGATGTCAGCGGCAAGGCCGCACGCAGCGTCGCCCACTGGGAAAAACTGGGCCAGTTTCGCGCTCGTCATCCAGCCATCGGCATGGGTAAACAAACCACACTACCGATGGCAAAAGGCTACGCTTTTATCCGCGAATACGGTGATGACAAAGTAATGGTGGTATGGGCTGGACAGCAGTAACTTGCTGCCCCGCGACGCCCCGGCTATCGGGGCGCTTTATCAGAATAAACATCTAAAAATAGACGATATATAAGAATAAAAACAAAGCATCATCCTGATACTTCGATTTGCACACTGTCTGCGCTGGCGTTATGGTTACCCACTTTCCAGGGATACCGATAGACTAATCGCGATGACATTTTCACTTTTTGGCGACAAATTTACCCGTCACTCGGGCATTACCCGCCTGATGGAAGACCTTAATGACGGCCTGCGCACACCGGGCGCTATTATGCTGGGCGGCGGCAATCCCGCACAGATTCCGGAAATGAATGATTACTTCCATAGCCTGCTGGCCGACATGCTAAATAACGGCAAAGCCCTTGATGCGCTGTGCAATTATGACGGCCCGCAGGGTAAAAGCGAGCTGCTCTCCCTGCTGGCGAAAATGCTGCGCGAGGAGCTGAGCTGGGAGATTGAGCCACAGAATATTGCACTAACAAATGGCAGTCAGAGCGCATTTTTCTACTTGTTTAACCTCTTTGCTGGCCGCCGGGCGGATGGAACTACCCGTAAGGTCCTGTTTCCGTTGACGCCTGAGTACATCGGCTATGCCGATTCCGGCCTTGAAGAAGATCTGTTTGTCGCGACTCGTCCAAATATCGAACTGCTGCCGGAAGGCCAGTTTAAATACCATGTGGATTTCGAGCATTTGCAGGTGACGGACGAGACGGGAATGATCTGCGTCTCCCGTCCTACCAATCCGACCGGTAACGTCATTACCGACGATGAGCTGATCAAGCTGGATGCGCTGGCTAACCAGCGCGGTATCCCGTTGGTTATTGATAACGCCTACGGTGTTCCGTTCCCGGGGATCATTTTCAGCGATGCCCGGCCGCTGTGGAACCCAAACATCGTCCTGTGCATGAGCCTCTCCAAACTGGGTCTGCCGGGTAGCCGCTGCGGGATTATTATTGCCAACGAAAAAACCATCTCCGCCATCAGTAATATGAACGGCATTATCAGCCTCGCCCCCGGTGGTATAGGGCCTGCAATGATGTGTGAGATGATTAAACGCAACGATCTGTTGCGACTTTCGGAGACGATAATTAAGCCGTTCTATTTCCAGCGTGTCCAGGAAACTATCGCCATTATTCGCCGTTATCTACCGGAAGATCGTTGCCTGATCCACAAGCCGGAAGGTGCGATTTTCCTCTGGTTGTGGTTTAAGGATCTGCCCATTTCCACCGAGCTGCTGTACCAGCGCCTGAAACAACGCGGTGTTCTGATGGTGCCGGGCGACTACTTCTTCCCGGGGCTGGATAAGCCATGGCCACATACGCACCAGTGCATGCGCATGAACTATGTGCCAGACCCGGAGAAGATTGAAGCGGGGGTGAAGATCCTTGCCGAAGAAGTTGAACGCGCCTGGCGTGAGCAGGACGCGTAATGACGCATCATGTAGCCCGGAATTGAGGAATATTCCCGGTTTGCGCTACGCTTAACCGGGCTACGGAAACACGTTGCTGGACACTACATCGCCAGCGCCATTCTCTGGCGGCGTTCGGCGCTCATTCTTTCCAGCTCCATCGGCTCCATACAGTGCAGCGCCTGGGTCGGGCATGCTGCCACGCAAGCCGGGCCCTCTTCGCGATGGCTGCACAAATCGCACTTCAGCGCCTGGATGCCCTCATCCATCCACATCACGGTCATCGCCCCGTAAGGACACGCCACCATGCAGCTTTTACACCCAATACAGCGGCGCTGATCCACCCGCCAGACCGCGTTTTCACGCTGAATTGCACCCTCAGGACACACATTCGCGCAGGGGGCATCCTCGCACTGATGGCACAGCGTCGCAGTCGAGAAACTATCGCTTTTCACCACGCGGATCCGCGGCATAAAGCGCGTTGGGGTTACGCCAGAACAGTCCTGATCCTGCTGATGGGACACCACGCAGGCAACTTCACAGGTACGGCAACCGATGCACTTTTGCGCATCTGCGATAATAAACCGATTCATCCTTGCTCCATTGTGGATAAAAATGCAGAGTGCCAGAAAAAAACCCTCGCGCGCCTTGATCCTGAATGGAGTCAGCCGCTTTTTCTCGCCAATATCCGGGATAAATGGTCATTTGCCTTAGTCTTCTCGCACGGAAAATCCCAACTCACGAGAAATCGCCTCTGCCGTATCACGTAGCGGTTTCAGTAAATTCTTTTCTCCAATCTGCTTGAGGCGTGATGTTGATAAGGAGATGGAAATAGCGTAAGGAACCCGTCGGTGAATATCGAAAACGGGCACCGCCAGACAGGAAACACCAAGCTCGTTTTCTTCCCTGTCCATCGCCATATTACGTTCACGGATCTGCGCTAGCTCATCATACATAGCAGGCAGACCAGTGATGGTATTCCGGGTCAACGGCTGAATAATATCCTGGTGAGAGTTCCAGTAACGTTCCACATAGTCAGGATGGCCGAACGCCATGTAAATCTTCCCCATCGCAGAGCAATACAGCGGCATATGCTGACCGATATAGGCGCGGGTGCGCAGCATGCCGGTGGTCGGCTCCAGCTTATAGATCAGGATGGCATGATCGTCTTCGCGGCTGGAGAAGTTGACGGTCTCGCCAGTGGCGATATTCAGCGTCTCAAGATGCGGCGCAGCCACATGAATGATATTCAGCGATGACAGGGCTTTCTGCCCGACAGCGATAAATTTAGTGGTCAGACGATAGCTTCCGGCGGCAGGCGCGGGGGTGACATACCCGCAGGACTGCAATCCCTGTAGTAGTCGATGCACGGTACTTTTGTTCAGCCCTGCCAGTTCAGACAAGTGCGCCAGCGGGCATCCGTTCGGGTAGTTACTGAGGATCTCAATCAGCATCAAACCACGGAACAGGCTCTGACTACCGGCTGGCCTCTCTTTTTCTTGCGTCATTTCGCTCTCTTTTATGCCCATCGCTTCCGCTCCCCTTTTCGTCGCGCTCTGATGGTAGCGCAAAGTGTGTTTCAGTTCACGATCTGAACCGAAAAAACACAACTATTTGATTTTGATGATTTTAAAAAATAGACCACCCCGTTGATCTGTCAAAATTTGATCGCTATATTTGAAATCAGATTTCGCATAGTGAAATTTAAAGATAAAAAAGCGGTCAAAAATAAACGGGAGAAGCAGGAATGAAAGTGACTTTTGAGCAGTTAAAAGAGGCGTTCAATCGGGTGCTGCTGGCGCGCGGCGTTGCGGCGGAAACGGCTGACGCCTGTGCAGAGATGTTTGCCCGTACCACAGAATCCGGCGTCTATTCGCATGGCGTGAATCGCTTTCCCCGTTTCATTCAGCAACTGGATAATGGCGACATCATTCCTGATGCCAGACCGCAGCGCATCACCAGCCTTGGCGCTATTGAGCAGTGGGATGCTCAGCGATCCATCGGCAATCTGACGGCGAAAAAAATGATGGATCGCGCCATTGAACTGGCTTCCGACCACGGCATCGGCCTGGTGGCGTTACGCAATGCCAACCACTGGATGCGCGGCGGCAGCTACGGCTGGCAGGCGGCGGAAAAAGGCTACATCGGCATCTGCTGGACCAACTCTATCGCCGTGATGCCGCCGTGGGGGTCAAAAGAGTGCCGCATTGGCACGAACCCGCTGATTGTCGCCATCCCTTCATCGCCAATCACCATGATCGATATGTCGATGTCGATGTTCTCCTACGGCATGTTAGAGGTAAACCGGCTGGCGGGACGTGAGCTGCCGGTAGACGGCGGGTTCGACGATGAAGGCAATTTGACCAAAGAACCTGGCGTGATCGAAAAAAATCGCCGCATTTTGCCGATGGGCTACTGGAAAGGGTCTGGTCTGTCGATTGTGCTGGATATGATCGCCACCCTGCTTTCCGACGGCGCTTCCGTTGCCGAAGTTACCCAGGAAAACAGCGACGAATACGGCGTTTCGCAGATCTTCATCGCTATTGAGGTCGATAAGTTGATTGATGGCGCCACGCGCGATGCCAAACTCCAGCGCATTATGGATTTCGTCACCACCGCTGAGCGCGCCGATGAGAACGTGGCAATCCGTCTGCCAGGCCACGAATTTACCCGGCTGCGGGATGAGAATCGCCGCAACGGCATCACCGTCGATGACAGCGTATGGGCCAAAATCCAGGCGCTGTAAGGAAGCATAGCATGATATTTGGACATATCGCACAGCCCAATCCGTGTCGTCTGCCAGACGCGATTGAAAAGGCGCTCGATTTCTTACGCACCACCGACTTTCGCACGCTGGACCCTGGGGTGGTGGAAATCGACGGCAAAAATATTTTTGCCCAGATAATTGATTTAACCACCCGCACTGCGGCTGAAAACCGTCCAGAAGTTCATCGCCGTTATCTGGATATTCAGTTTCTCGCCTGGGGTGAAGAAAAAATAGGAGTTGCCATCGACACCGGTAATAACCAAATCAGCGAATCGTTATTAGAACAGCGCGATATTATTTTCTATCACGACAGTGAACATGAATCTTTCTTTGAAATGGTTCCGGGAAGCTACGCTATTTTTTTCCCGCAGGATGTTCATCGCCCTGGCTGCAATAAAACGGTCGCGACACCCATACGGAAAATCGTCGTTAAAGTGGCAATATCCGCTTTATAAAACGTTATCTTTGGAGCACAACATGAAAACGAACAATACCGGTTATATTATCGGTGCGTATCCCTGTGCACCCTCATTTCACCAAAAGAGTGAAGAGGAAGAGAAGGAATTCTGGCGGCAACTCTCCGATACTCCTGATATTCGTGGGCTGGAGCAACCCTGCCTTGAACATCTTCACCCACTCGGCGACGCGTGGTTATTGCGCCATACGCCAGGCAACTGGCAAATCGTCGTGACGGCGATTATGGAAACCATGCGCCGTCGCGGTGAAAACCGCGGCTTTGGGCTGGCCTCCAGCAATGAAGATCAGCGTCAGGCCTGTGTGGCGTACTATCGCCACCTTTACCAGAAGATCACGACAATCAACGCGGCAAGCGCCGGGAAAGTGATCGCGCTTGAGCTGCACGCCGCACCGCTGGCCGATAACCCAAACGTCGCGCAGGCAACGGACGCATTTGCCCGTTCAGTGAAAGAGATCGCTGGCTGGGACTGGCCGTGCGACCTGGTGCTGGAACACTGCGACGCGATGACCAGCGCCGCGCCGCGCAAAGGATTCCTGCCTCTGGACAACGTGCTGGAGGTAATTGCCGACTACGACATCAGCGTTTGCATTAACTGGGCGCGTTCCGCCATTGAAGGACGCAACACCACCCTGCCACTAACCCATACGCAGCAGGTAAAACAGGCCGGTAAACTCGGCGCGCTGATGTTCTCCGGTACAACGCAAAGCGGTGAATACGGCGAATGGCAGGATTTACATGCGCCTTTCGCGCCTTTCTGCCCTGACAGCATGATGACGCAAGAACATGCCCGTGAATTACTGACCTGCGCAGGAACAGACGTTCTGCAATTCATGGGTATTAAGTTACTGGAAATTAACGCTAATGCCGACGTCAGTCACCGCGTAGCGATATTACGCGACGGCATTACGGCATTAAATAACGCCAAATAATAAGACGTTGCCGGATGGCGGCGTAGGTCTGATAAGCAAAACGTCATCAGGCATTAAATAATTTACTTTTCATCGCCAGAATACTTACTTTACGAGAATACGAAGATGAATATGACCTCTCGCCCTACAGAAAAAGATATACCTCGTCAGCGTTGGCTGCGAATTATTCCGCCCATTCTGATTACCTGTATTATTTCTTATATGGACCGCGTGAATATTGCTTTCGCGATGCCTGGCGGAATGGATGCCGAATTAGGTATTTCCGCCACTATGGCCGGTCTGGCTGGCGGGATTTTCTTCATCGGCTATCTGTTCTTACAGGTTCCCGGCGGCAAAATCGCCGTTCACGGCAGCGGCAAGAAATTTATCGGCTGGTCGCTGGTTGCCTGGGCGGTCATTTCCGTCCTCACAGGCTTAATCACCAACCAGTATCAATTGCTTGCCCTGCGTTTCTTACTGGGTGTGGCGGAAGGCGGCATGCTGCCCGTCGTACTGACGATGATCAGCAACTGGTTCCCGGATGCTGAACGCGGTCGTGCGAACGCCATTGTGATTATGTTTGTGCCGATTGCCGGGATTATCACCGCCCCGCTCTCCGGCTGGATAATCACCGTACTCGACTGGCGCTGGCTGTTCATTATTGAAGGTCTGCTCTCTCTCGTCGTGCTGGTGCTGTGGGCGTACACCATTTATGACCGGCCGCAGGAAGCCCGCTGGATCTCCGGGGCGGAAAAAAACTATCTGGTGGAAACCCTCGCCGCAGAACAGAAAGCCATTGCCGGAAGCGAAGTCAAAAACGCCTCTCTCAGCGCGGTCCTTTCCGACAAAACCATGTGGCAACTTATCGCCCTGAACTTCTTCTATCAGACCGGGATTTACGGTTACACCCTCTGGCTGCCAACCATCCTCAAAGAGCTGACCCACAGCAGCATGGGGCAAGTCGGCATGCTCGCCATTTTGCCGTACGTCGGCGCGATCGCCGGGATGTTCCTGTTCTCTTTCCTATCCGACCGCACGGGTAAACGCAAACTGTTTGTCTGCCTGCCGCTGATTGGCTTCGCCCTGTGCATGTTCCTGTCGGTGGCGCTGAAAAACCAAATCTGGCTGGCCTATGCCGCGCTGGTCGGCTGCGGCTTCTTCCTGCAATCGGCGGCGGGCGTTTTCTGGACGATCCCGGCACGTCTGTTCAGCGCCGAGATGGCGGGCGGCGCACGCGGCGTTATCAACGCGCTTGGCAACCTCGGCGGCTTCTGCGGCCCCTACGCGGTTGGCGTACTGATCACGCTGTACAGCAAAGATGCGGGCGTCTATTGCCTGGCGATCTCCCTGGCGCTGGCCGCGCTGCTGGCGTTGTTGCTGCCCGCGAAATGCGATGCGGGTTCGACACCGGCAAAGACAATGAGTCCGCGTAAACACGCCGCGTAACACCATGCCCGGGGCGCAGCGCTTACCGGGCCTACAAAACCCGTAGGCCGGATAAGCGTGGCGCCATCCGGCAAAAATGAGACATGAAAGATGAGAGAGAAAGAGGCCTTCTGGCTGGGCATCGATTGTGGCGGTACTTATCTGAAAGCCGGTTTGTATGACGCCAAAGGTCATGAGCATGGGATCAACCGGCAGTCGTTACAGACGGCAACGCCACTGCCGGGTTACGCCGAACGCGACATGCACCAGCTCTGGCAACAGTGTGCAGCCACCATTACCGGGCTTTTGCAGCGTACAGGCATCTCCGGCGAGCAAATTAAAGGCGTCGGTATCTCCGCTCAGGGTAAAGGACTGTTTCTGCTCGACAGGCAGGATCAGCCGCTGGGCAGCGCCATTCTCTCTTCCGACCGCCGGGCGCTGAAGATTGTCCAGCGCTGGCAGCAGGACGGCATTCCTGAACAGCTTTACCCCGTTACCCGCCAGACGCTGTGGACCGGGCATCCCGCCTCTCTGCTGCGCTGGATTAAAGAGAACGACCCTCAACGTTACGCACAAATTGGCTGCGTGATGATGGGGCATGACTATCTGCGCTGGCGCTTAACCGGCATAAAAGGGTGCGAAGAGAGCAACATTTCTGAGTCCAACCTCTACAACATGAGCAGCGGGCAGTATGACCCGCGCCTGACCCAATGGTTGGGCATCAGTGAAATCGACGATGCGCTGCCCCCCATTATGGGGTCAGCCGAAATATGCGGGGAGATCACTGCTCAGGCAGCCGCCATCACCGGTCTGAAGGCGGGCACGCCCGTCGTCGGCGGTCTGTTTGACGTGGTTTCCACCGCGCTCTGCGCCGGTATTGAAGATGAATTCACCCTCAACGCGGTGATGGGCACCTGGGCGGTGACCAGCGGGATCACCGAGGGGTTGCGCGACCACGAAGCGCACCCTTATGTCTATGGCCGCTACGTCAACGACGGGCAGTACATCGTTCACGAAGCCAGCCCTACCTCATCCGGCAATCTTGAATGGTTTACCGCCCAGTGGGGCGAACTCTCTTTTGACGAGATCAACCAGGCCGTCGCCAGTCTGCCAAAAGCGAGCGGCGAACTCTTTTTCCTGCCGTTTCTGTACGGCAGCAATGCCGGGCTGGAGATGACCTGCGGCTTTTACGGCATGCAGGCGCTGCATACCCGCGCGCATCTGCTACAGGCCATTTACGAAGGGGTGGTGTTCAGCCACATGACCCATCTCAACCGTATGCGCGAACGCTTTACTGAGGCGCACACCCTGCGCGTAACCGGCGGCCCGGCGCACTCCGACGTCTGGATGCAGATGCTGGCGGATGTCAGCGGCCTGCGCATCGAACTGCCGCAGGTTGAAGAGACCGGCTGCTTTGGCGCCGCGCTCGCCGCCCGCGTCGGCACCGGCGTATACCGCAGTTTCAGCGAGGCTCAGCACGCCTTACGGCACCCGGTACGCACGCTGATGCCCGACATGGCCGCACACCGTCTTTATCAGCGCAAATACCACCAATACCAGGATTTGATTCAGGCATTACAGGGCTACCACGCCCGCATTAAGGAGCACGCATTATGAGCCGACCATTACTGCAACTGGCGCTCGACCACACCAACCTTCAGGCGGCGCTTCGCGATGTCGCCCTGTTACAGAACCACGTCGATATCGTTGAGGCTGGCACCATCCTCTGCTTAACCGAGGGGCTGGGCGCGGTGAAAGCGCTGCGCGCCCAGTGCCCGGATAAAATCATCGTTGCCGACTGGAAGGTGGCCGATGCGGGCGAAACGCTCGCGCAGCAGGCTTTTGCCGCCGGCGCCAACTGGATGACGATTATCTGTGCGGCGCCGCTCGCCACGGTGGAGAAAGGCCATGCCGTCGCGCAATCCTGCGGCGGTGAAATTCAGATGGAGCTGTTCGGCAACTGGACGCTGGACGATGCCCGCGCCTGGTATCGCACCGGTGTGCGCCAGGCGATTTACCACCGTGGGCGCGACGCGCAGGCCAGCGGACAGCAGTGGGGAGACTCGGATCTGGCGCGGATGAAGGCGCTTTCTGACATTGGCCTGGAGCTGTCGATTACCGGCGGCATTACGCCTGCCGATCTGCCGTTGTTTAAAGATATTCGCGTCAAAGCATTTATCGCCGGACGCGCGCTGGCAGGGGCGGCGCATCCGGCGCAGGTTGCAGCCGGGTTCCACGCGCAAATTAACGCCATCTGGGGAGAGCAGCATGCGTAATCATCCGTTAGGTATCTATGAAAAAGCGCTGGCAAAAGACCTCAGTTGGCCGGAGCGCCTGGTGCTGGCGAAAAGCTGCGGCTTTGACTTTGTCGAAATGTCGGTGGATGAGACCGACGAACGCCTGTCGCGCCTGGACTGGAGCCCCACGCAGCGGGCGTCGCTGGTGACCGCCATGCTGGAAACCGGCGTGGCCATCCCGTCAATGTGCCTGTCCGCGCATCGTCGCTTTCCCTTCGGCAGTCGCGATGAAGCCGTACGCCAGCGGGCCCGCGAGATCATGACCAAAGCGATTCACCTGGCGCGCGATCTGGGTATCCGCACCATTCAACTGGCGGGTTATGACGTCTATTACGAAGAACATGACGAAGGTACGCAACAACGCTTTGCCGAAGGGCTGGCGTGGGCGGTGGAGCAAGCCGCAGCGGCGCAGGTGATGCTGGCGGTGGAAATCATGGACACCGCCTTTATGAACTCCATCAGCAAATGGAAAAAATGGGACGCGCTGCTCGCCTCGCCGTGGTTTAGCGTTTACCCGGATGTCGGCAATCTCAGCGCCTGGGGCAACGACGTCGCCGCTGAGCTGAAGCTCGGTATTGACCGCATCGCCGCCATCCACCTGAAAGACACGCAGCCGGTGACCGAGAACAGCCCCGGTCAGTTCCGCGACGTGCCGTTCGGCGAAGGGTGCGTGGATTTTGTCGGCATCTTCAAAACGCTGCATGAGCTGAACTACCGTGGCGCGTTTTTGATTGAGATGTGGACGGAAAAGGCCAAAGAGCCGGTGCTGGAAATTATCCAGGCGCGGCGCTGGATAGAAGCGCGTATGCAGGAAGGAGGATTCACATGTTAGAGCAGTTAAAAGCCGAGGTGCTGGCAGCCAATCTGGCGCTTCCGGCACACCATCTGGTGACATTCACCTGGGGTAACGTCAGCGCCGTCGATGAAACGCGAAAACTGATGGTCATTAAACCTTCCGGCGTTGAATATGACGTCATGACCGCCGACGATATGGTGGTGGTGGAGATCGCCAGCGGCAAGGTCGTTGAAGGCAGCAAAAAGCCCTCGTCCGATACGCCGACGCATCTGGCGCTCTATCGTCGTTATCCGCAGATCGGCGGAATTGTACATACCCATTCCCGCCATGCAACGATCTGGTCGCAGGCGGGTCTTGACCTGCCCGCCTGGGGCACCACGCATGCCGACTATTTCTATGGCGCAATCCCCTGTACCCGGCTGATGACCGTGGAGGAAATTAAAGGGGAATACGAATACCAGACGGGCGAGGTAATCATCAAAACTTTTGAAGAACGCGGTCTGAACCCAATGCAGATCCCGGCGGTATTAGTCCATTCACACGGGCCATTCGCCTGGGGGAAAGACGCCGCTGACGCCGTGCATAACGCCGTGGTGCTTGAGGAGTGCGCCTATATGGGGCTGTTTTCCCGCCAGCTCACGCCGCAGCTACCGGATATGCAGCCAGAATTGCTCGACAAACATTATCTGCGTAAACACGGCGCGAACGCCTATTACGGGCAAAACTGATGCCCGCAGAAGCTTCTCCTGGACAGGACTACAGGCAATATCTGGATTCGTGGGTAAAACAAGGCCCCACTCGCTGTTCGGTAGAAGTGTAGGGACTATCTACATCTAAACTCTCAGCCTCCTCTACAAAAGGAGGCATCACCTACGCCGAATTCACATGCTCTTTGCAGTAAAGACGCTTCCACGCTGCCGGAGTCAGACTGGTGTGCTTGCGGAAAATTTTGCGGAAATAGCCGACGTCATTAAAACCACATTTCGTCGCCACCTCCGTAAGTGATAAGGAATCACTGATAAGCAGCTTTTCCGCTGCCCTCACCCGCTGACGGTGCAGCGCTTCAGTTAACGTCAGACGGAAAACATGACGATAAACACGTCCCAGATAATCAGCATTACAGTGCAACTCTTTCGCTAGCGTCGAAGCGGAAATGGGCAGATGAAACTGAGTAAGAATAATTTGCTGCGCTTTCCATGCCAGCGCATTACCGGGAGTATCAATGGGTTGTTCACTTGCTGCCGCCGAAATTTGCTGCAGAATTAACAACAAGATCAATTCCAGCGCGACGCTACGATGAATATTTTCCTGTTCGCGTAAGAATTGCCGGAACAGTGAAATAATATACTGAGGCTCACTGACTCGCGTGTGCTGCCGGATAGATAGCAATGGTTCAGGTAATGAAGTGTGTCCTTCAGTCGTTACTTCAAAATGCAGCCAGTAGAATTTTAAATCTGCCGGAAATTGCCCGATACCAACATGTAAACGTTGCGGCCAGAGTAGCAAACTTTCTCCGGAACTCACGCTAAAAACAGTGTTGTTTTCGCGAATCGTTAATATCCCTTTTTCGACAAAAATTATTTCCCAGGAATGAAGCTGGCGCGCCGGATGGCTACCGATACCGCGGGAAATAAACAACCCGCCGTTTTGTACCTTAACCGGAAGAAACATGGATAATTCAAGCATAGATATTCAATTTTCCGCTTTCCGCATCATAAAAAACCCTGATTACCTTTGATTATTCACGCTAAAATAGCGTTATCCTGGATCAAAATCACACTTTTTTAATTAAGTCGGAATCGTCATCTTTTTATACTTTTTCATTCCCTTGTTGCTCACAATATTTAGTGCAGAATAAATAGCGTACTTTGCAAATTACACAATAAAAGCCCGCATCTCAGCGGGATGATTTTCCGCACATCACATCCGGGAGTTATTTATGACTTCGGCTCCGATTACGACAAACGATTTGGCACAACGTGCTCAGGACGACAAATTATCCCTCCGCGAAAAAATCGGTTATGGATTAGGCGATGCGGGCGGGACAATCATTACCTGCCTGATCATGAACTTTCTGACTTTTTTCTACACTGATGTTTTTGGCCTGACGCCCGCGCTAGTCGGGACTCTGTTTCTGGCCCTGCGCGTTTTTGACGCCATTTCCGACCCCATCATGGGCGTACTGGCTGACCGAACCCAAAGTCGCTGGGGGCGCTTTCGTCCCTGGCAATTGTGGATCGCATTACCCATTGGCGTTATCGGCGTCCTGACGTTTACCGTGCCTGACGCCGGTATGGGGATGAAGATCGCCTGGGCATTCGGCACCTATTTGCTGCTGTCGGTGAGCTATACCGCGATAAACGTGCCGTACTGCGCGCTAATCAACACCATGACCACTCGTCATACCGAGGTTATCTCATGCCAGGCATGGCGTTTTGTCCTGTGCGGCGTAGCGGGTTTTTTGGTCTCCGTTGGACTTCCCTGGCTGGTAAAGGCGCTTGGCCACGGTAATACCGCCCAGGGTTATCAGTATGGCGTCGGCGTACTCTGTGCCATTGCGGTGGTGATGTTCCTGTGCTGCTTCTTCTGGGTTCGTGAACGCGTCTCGCTGGACGTGATGGGTAAGTTTACCCTGCGCGAACATATCGCCGGGTTGCGTAAGAACGACCAGCTACTGCTGATGCTGGTGATGTCGTTTTTGCTGATCAACGTCTTTAATATCCGCGGCGGCGGCTACATGTACTTTATTACCTACGTACTGGGAGGTTCTACCGGTTATACCTCCCTGTTTTTCACCATGGTGACCTTCGCATCAATTTTCGGCTCGGTCATCATCAATCTGCTGTCACGCCGCTTTGATACCGTCAAACTCTACTATTACACCAACCTGGTATTAGCAGTGATAGCCATCATGATGTGGTTTTTGCCAACTGGCCCGGCATACCAGGCCCTGTGGCTGATAGTCATCCTCGGCAACGGCATTATTCTCGGCTTCACCCTACCGCTGCACTTTTCGCTGATGGCCTTCTCCGACGACTACGGCGAATGGAAAACCGGCGTACGCTCTTCAGGCATGAACTTCGCCTTTAATCTGTTCTTCATCAAGCTGGCATGGGCCTCCAGTGCCGGCATTATCAGTCTTGTCTTTATCTACGTGGCATATCATCCGGGAGTAGCCAACCAAACGGCATTATCGCTGACCGGCATCACCTCAATGGAAACCCTTCTGCCTGCTCTGTTCCATCTGCTGCTGGCTTTTTCCATTCGTGCCTGCAAGCTCAATAATCCTATGATGGCGCGCATTTCCAGCGACCTGCGCACGCGTCACGTTCAGTCTTAAGGAGTCTGTCATGTCTGTTACGGAAGTCGATCTGCACAAACTGAAAATCAATGACCCGTTTCTCGGCCAGTACCAACAACTGGTGCGTGATGTGGTGATTCCCTATCAGTGGGATGCACTTAATGATCGCATCCCGGAAGCTGATCCGAGCCATGCGATAGAAAATTTCCGTATCGCCGCCGGACTACAGGGCGGGGAATTTTACGGCATGGTCTTTCAGGATAGCGATGTGGCCAAATGGCTCGAGGCCGTCGCCTGGTCACTGTGCCAGAAGCCGGACGTCGGGCTTGAAAAGACCGCCGATGAAGTCATTGAGCTCATCGCTGCCGCCCAGTGCGAAGATGGCTATCTGAATACCTACTTTACGGTTAAAGCGCCAACGGAGCGTTGGACTAACCTCGCTGAGTGCCACGAACTGTATTGCGCCGGGCATATGATTGAAGCGGGCGTCGCCTTCTTCCAGGCCACCGGCAAACGCCGTTTGCTGGAAGTGGTCTGTCGGCTGGCGGATCATATTGACCGCATATTTGGCTCCGGCGAGAACCAGTTACACGGCTACCCTGGACACCCGGAAATCGAGCTGGCGTTGATGCGTCTGTACGATGTAACTCAGGAGCCGCGCTACATGGCGCTGGTGAACTACTTTGTTGAGGCGCGTGGAACGCAGCCGCATTTTTACGATATCGAATATGAAAAACGCGGTAAAACATCCTACTGGCACACCTACGGCCCGGCATGGATGATAAAAGATAAACCCTACAGCCAGGCGCATGAACCGCTCTCCAGGCAAACTGTCGCCATCGGCCATGCGGTTCGCTTTGTCTACCTGATGACCGGTGTTGCCCATCTTGCTCGTTTAAATCAGGATGAAGGCAAACGTCAGGATTGCCTGCGACTGTGGAAAAATATGGCTCAGCGTCAGTTGTATATCACCGGTGGTATAGGTTCGCAAAGCAGCGGGGAAGCCTTCAGTTGTGACTACGATCTGCCAAACGACACGGTGTATGCGGAAAGCTGCGCCTCCATCGGCCTGATGATGTTTGCCCGCCGGATGGTAGAAATGGAGGCTGACAGCCAGTACGCCGATGTGATGGAACGCGCGCTGTATAACACTGTGCTCGGCGGAATGGCGCTCGACGGTAAACATTTCTTCTACGTGAATCCTCTGGAGGTGCATCCGAAATCGTTAAAATTTAATCATATTTACGATCACGTAAAGCCCGTTCGCCAGCGCTGGTTCGGCTGTGCCTGCTGTCCACCGAATATCGCCCGCGTGCTAACCTCGCTGGGACACTATATCTACACGCCACATAAAGACGCGCTATACATCAATTTGTATGTCGGCAACAATGCTGAGATCCCGGTAAACGATGGAACGCTGCGCCTACGTATCAACGGTAACTATCCGTGGCAGGGGCAGGTAAAAATTGTCATCGACTCATCCTCACCGATCACGCATACCCTGGCACTGCGTCTGCCGGACTGGTGTACGAATGCAAAGGTAACGCTGAACGGAGTGGAGGTTGCGCAAGATATACGTAAGGGCTATCTGCACATTACCCGAACCTGGCAAGAAGGCGATACGCTTCTGTTAACACTGCCAATGCCGGTACGCCGCGTGTACGGCAACCCACTGCTGCGCCATGTGGCTGGTAAAGTTGCTATTCAGCGCGGACCGCTGGTCTATTGCCTCGAACAGGCAGATAACGGCGAGGAATTGCACAATCTGTGGTTACCAAAAGAGAGTGATTTCCAGGTCTTCGAAGGCAAAGGGCTATTTGCACACAAAATGCTGATACAGGCGGAAGGCGTGAAGCAGAGCGTTGCCGATGCGCAACAGAAGACCTTATGGCACTACGATAACACGCCATCTTCCCGCCAGCCACAAACGCTGACGTTCATCCCCTGGTTCAGTTGGGCCAACCGTGGCGAGGGGGAAATGCGTATCTGGGTTAATGAAGAGTGATAATTTAGCGTGCCGGATAAGCGCTTAGCAATATTTGGCCAGTGGCATTTTCTCTACAAGCCTGATATGCGATTCGCTATCAGGCATTTCAGGCTTACCGGGTTTTCCCCTTGGCAAATTAAGGTGCTTGCTTAACTTTCCCCCTGACGGACACGCCGTCCGCCAGGGGCTTCACGCTTAAAACAGTCCCTGCGGTTTCTCCGAATAACTCACCAGCAGACACTTGGTTTGCTGGTAGTGATCCAGCATCATCTTATGTGTCTCGCGCCCAATCCCCGACAGCTTGTAACCGCCAAACGCGGCATGCGCCGGATAGGCATGATAGCAGTTAGTCCATACCCGTCCGGCCTGAATCCCGCGCCCCATTTTATAAGCCAGATTGCCGTTTCGGCTCCAGACCCCGGCACCGAGGCCGTACTGAGTATCGTTGGCGATTTCCAGCGCCTCCTCCATCGTTTTAAAGGTGGTGACGGCCAGCACCGGGCCAAAGATCTCCTCCTGGAAAACACGCATATTGTTGTTACCAAACAGGACGGTGGGCTCAAGATAATACCCCTCCTTCAGTTCACCTTCCTGTTGTTTACGTCGCCCGCCGGTCAGCACATCCGCGCCCTCTTTCTTACCGATATCAATATAATTGAGGATCGTTTCCAGTTGACCATGGGAAACCTGCGCGCCCATCTGCGTCACACTGTCCAGCGGGTTACCGCAGCGAATGCTCTCCACGCGGCGAATTGCCCGTTCCATAAAGCGTTCATAAATAGATTCCTGCACCAGTGCCCGACTCGGGCAGGTACAGACCTCCCCCTGGTTAAAGGCAAATAATGCAAAACCTTCCAGCGCCTTATCGAAGAACGAATCCTCTTCGTCCATGACATCGGCAAAGAAGATATTCGGCGATTTACCGCCCAGTTCCAGCGTAACCGGAATAATGTTTTGCGTGGCGTACTGCATGATCTGCTGTCCGACTTCCGTCGAACCAGTAAAGGCAACTTTTGCTATGCGCTTCGAGGTTGCCAGATATTCACCAATCTCGCCCCCCGCGCCATTCACAACGTTAACCACGCCAGGAGGAAGCAGATCGCCAACGATCTCCATCAGCAACAGGACCGAAAGGGGAGTCAGACGCGCCGGTTTAAGCACCACGCAGTTGCCCGCCGCCAGCGCTGGCGCCATTTTCCAGCTCGCCATCAGCAGGGGGAAGTTCCACGGGATAATTTGCCCGACCACGCCAAGCGGTTCATGGAAATGATAGGCGACGGTTTCGCTGTCCACTTCACTGATCCCGCCTTCCTGAGCACGAATACAGGAGGCAAAATAGCGGAAATGATCAATTGCCAACGGCACATCAGCCGCGATGGTTTCACGGATCGGCTTACCGTTATCCCAGGTTTCGGCCGTCGCCAGCAGCTCTAAATTTTGCTCCATACGATCGGCAATCTTGAACAGAATCGCCGCGCGATCCTGTACGGAAGTCTGGGCCCATTTATCTTTCACTTTATGGGCAGCGTCGAGGGCAAGGTCAATGTCCCTTTTACCTGAAGAGGCAACTTCACAGAGCGGCTGCCCGGTGACCGGCGTCAGATTCTGATAGTACTCACCGTCGGCAGGCGCTACCCACTCCCCACCAATGAAGTTGTCATAGCGAGCCTTTAATTTCAGAGGGAATCCATATTCACCGGGTTGAATATGTGTTGCAGGGGAATTATTTGTCATGGACGTCTCCTTGCAGTAGGGGTATAACGATGGCGAGATATTCGCCAATTGATTACAGCATTACGACTGCGGTCACGTTATTCGGAGTGGCCGATATTGATGTACCGGGTGGGCCTTACCATTTATCCAGCCTGAGCAAACATCCCCTTCACAGGCCTCGCCATCCGCCAGTTAATGGCATCGCGCAACGAGAGATCGCGACGATTTCGGCATGCCCATCATAAATAACGCTGAAATATCGAATGCCTGAAATGCATTCTGAATATTTCAGTCATGCCTGATTTTTTCGACTTATCATCCGTAGCAATGAATGTGTGGCGCAAACGCCTTTCCACCATGGTATTCATTGTTTCTATTAATGAACCGGCGTCGATTACATTCGAGGAAGGAATAAAAAATGTTGAAGCAGCCATTGTACTATCCTCAATCACTGCAATTAGACAGGCAGAATACGAGTGAATATTCTTTAAAAACGTGATCGTTGTTATTATTTAACGTTCTGATAATATAAAAGGCACATTAAGTTCATATTTTAATGTGCCTGTTGAGAAAATGTGCGGGTATTTCCCCCGGCTGACGCCTTACCCATCATGGGAAGCCAACAATATCATCATGTTATGAATTTCACTCAGGCCCGAGCCAGCGGCGCTGGTTACAGGGCAATGCGATAAAAGCACGTTTTATCAAACATCTTAAATTAATCGTTTCCTCGTTTAACCGGAAATAGTAACGCATCACGTAATAAATGATCGTTGCCACGACGGCGGGTAAAACCGATGCGGTCAAAATATTCCAGGATCTGAATAGCGAGCTTTCGTCCCACTCCCAATCGATCGCGAAAATCGGCCGCGCAGGTAGACCCCCTTTCCTGATCCAGTTCGCGGATCATTCTGGCGAACGTCACAATCCGATCGTTACGGTAGTAGCGATCTTTGACGATCGCGGTAATCATCCCCTGCTGCGCCGCCTGGCGTAACACTGCGCGCATTAATGCCTCTTCAACGTTAGCCTCCCGCGCCAGATCGCGAACCCACCAGGGTTCATCAGCAAACAGCCCGGCAACCCGCAGCCAGATCACCTGCTGCTCGTCGGTAAACCCCGCCTTATGATCCGGTAAATGCAGCCAGCCGTGGTGACTATGGACCATTCCGCTTTCGCGCATCTGCTCAATCAGCAGCAGCACCAGGGCTTCATCTTCCATCGGCAGCGCAATACGCCGCAGACGCTCGCGGCCCGGTCCCGGCTCATCGCGATGCTGGTCATGATAACGCGCCAGGGCGTCGAGCAGTTTCCGCTGCCAGCGCGCAGCCAGTGGCGCGCTGAGTAAACGATTCCCCGCCTGCAGATAGTCAGGACGGTGACTTAGCGCCTGTAGCCCCTCGTCGCTGAGCTGACGCGCCCAGGCAAAATCATCAAGATGAACCGCATCACGTTGCAGATGGATCTCCAGCGCGCTGGCATCATCGCTTTGCGCAGCGGCCAGCGTGTGCAGCCACTGTATGTATTCTGCCTTACGCTTGCCTCGTCGCGGCGGATTGAGCGTCACCACCCGCGCGCCAGCCAGCGTCTGACGGGCGGAGATATCGCGCAGCACCAGACGATCGTTATCCGCCAGCCACAGCGGGCAGTCGAAAACCAGTTCCGCCAGCGCCCCCTCCAGCAGTGACACGCGGCCAGTGATATGGCTGGCTGCATGATGGATATGTAGCGGTTGCCACTGACCGAGCGGCGTGTGGCACTGCAGCTCGACAATTACGCGTTCGCTGGCTTCCGGTGGCTGTACGGAAAGCAGCCAGTCGCCGCGATTCAGTTGCTCTTTTTGCGCATCACCCACAATATTCAGGGCAATGCGTTGGCCCGCCTGGGCCTTCCCGACCGACTGATTCTGCGCATGCAGACCACGCACGCGCATCGGCTTATCCACACCAGTCAGCCACAGCGTATCCCCCACATTCACCTCGCCGGAAAGCGCCGTTCCGGTGACCACCAGACCCGCGCCTTTTACGCTAAACGCCCGGTCGATAGCAAGGCGGAAACGCTGATGCTGCGGATGCGGCCGCGCGGAAAGTCGCAGTAAATGATCGCGTAGTTCGGCAATGCCCTGGTTTTCCGTCGCTGCGGTAACAAACAGGCTCGCAGCAGTAAAACCGAATTCGGCCAGCACCGCGTCGATTTCCCTTTTCACTTCCTCAACCCGCCCGGCCTCAACGCGGTCAGATTTGGTGAGCGCGACCGTTAACCTCGGCTTACCCGTAAGCTGAAGGATCGCCAGATGTTCACGCGTCTGCGCCATCACCCCATCATCACAAGCCACCACCAGCAGCGCATGATCGATGCCGCCGACGCCAGCCAGCATGTTGGACAAAAACTTTTCATGACCCGGCACGTCAATAAATCCCAGCACTCGGCCATCGGGCTGCGGCCAGTAGGCGTAGCCGAGGTCGATAGTCATTCCGCGCGCTTTCTCTTCCGGCAGGCGATCGGCATTGATACCGGTAATCGCCTGCAGCAACGTGGTTTTGCCGTGGTCAACATGTCCGGCAGTGGCAATAATCATTTCGCTAACATCTCCATAAACCGGGTTTCATCCTCAAGACAGCGGAGATCCAGCCACAGTCGACCATCATAAACCCGGCCAATAACCGGCACCGGAAGCCGACGCCAGCGAACCGTCAACGCCTCCAGCTGGCTACCGCGGCCATTGCACGGGGTAAACGTCAATGCCGCGCTGGGTAACCGGTCCACTGGCAACGAACCGCTGCCAATCTGCGACAAACAGGGTTCTACCCGCAGTACAAAATCTGGGTAATATTCCGCCAGCGCGGCTTGTATACGTTCGCCCAGCTGGCGAATCTCGTCTACGGGGCGGGTCAACAGACGTAGCGTCGGCAGTTCAGCGGCCAGTGTCTCCGGGTGCAGATAGAGGCGTAGCGTGGCTTCCAGCGCCGCGAGCGTCATTTTATCCGCCCGCAGCGCACGTTTCAGCGGATGGCTCTGTAAACGCGCGATCAGCGCTTTCTTACCGACGATAATTCCCGCCTGCGGGCCGCCCAGTAGTTTATCCCCGGAAAAGCTCACCAGGCTGATGCCCGCGGCAATCATCTCCTGGGGCATTGGCTCTTTTGGCAAGCCGTAGCGGCTTAAATCCACCAGCGAGCCGCTGCCAAGATCGGCGACAACCGGGATATTCAGCTCGCGGCCAATTTCCGCCAGCGCCACCTCATCAACCGCTTTCGTAAAGCCCTCAATGCTGTAGTTGCTGGTGTGAACTTTCATCAGCAAACCGGTATTGTCATTGACGGCCTGACGATAATCTTCCCCATGGGTACGATTAGTGGTACCGACTTCATGCAGGATGCAGCCCGCCTGGCGCATCACGTCAGGAATGCGAAACGCACCGCCAATCTCTACCAGCTCACCCCGCGATACCACAACTTCATTACCGCCGGCGATGGCCGCCAGCATGAGCAGCACCGCCGCCGCGTTGTTATTGACGATGCAAGCATCTTCCGCACCGGTTATCCGACAAAGCAGGTCGGCCAGCGCCCGGTCCCGGTGGCCGCGTCCGGCATCCTCGAGATCGTATTCCAGCGTCACCGGCGCGCGCATGGCCTGGGCAACGGCTGCAATCGCCGCTTCTGCCTGAAGCGCACGGCCAAGATTGGTATGCAGTACGGTGCCCGTCAGGTTGAAAACCGGGCGCAGCGCACTCTGCTGCGTTTGCGCCAGACGCCGGGCGGTTTCCAGCAGCCAGTCGTCACACCAGACCGGCAGCGCATGTCTCTGACGAATATGTTCCCTTGCCTCATCCAGCATCTGACGTAGCAGCGTAACCGTCTGCGAGTGACCATACTGCATCAGCAACGAGGAAAACGCCGGAGCATGGAGTAAACGGTCAATGGCCGGAAGCCGGGTATACAGTGCACGAATCTCGGTAGTCATGAATGAACCTGTTTTCCCCTCCCGACGGGAGAGGGAGTCAATAAATGAGCAGCAATTGTAATACCTTCGCGCAAAAACTGTTACCTGCCTGGGTCAACTCCCTGGCGGTTCAGTGCGCGCAAAACTGGGGCGCTGGAAGAGTGAATCCACCAGTTTAACCAGCTTAGGCCGTGTCGCGCACCAGCCCGGCGCAACGCGGCGAATATTAAGATAAGCAATGGCGCAGGCCGTGGAAATGGTCGCCAGATTCACCTCATCGGGACGTAAAATACCGTCATTTGCATAGCCTTCCAGGGCATCAAGACCACGCGTAACTTTTTCCCGTTGGCGCAGCAGTTCGCTTTCTAACTGCTGCGTCGCCGGGCGCATTTTCTCCCGCACCAGCGCCTGCGCTGCTTCCATCACGCCATCTGCCAGCGCTTCAATTTGACGCATTTTCAGCGCGGCTTTCGGCTCCGCGGGCAGCATAGCAGGCGCAATGCCAAGCTGCTCCAGGTATTGAGCGATAATGGGGGAGTCATACCAACATTCACCGTCGTCGGTAACCAGCGCAGGCACTTTTCCCAGCGGATTGTATTTCGCCACACGATTGGCGTCGTTATAAGGAAATTCGTTGACGAACTCGAAAGGGATCGCTTTTTCCAGCAACATGACGGAAATTTTGCGCACAAAGGGACTGGTGTAGCTGCCGATCAGTTTCATTGCCTGCTCCTTTCGCCAACAAAAAAGTAAGTATGGCGCAGACCGTAGTAAAAAACCGACAAACCGAACGTAATTTACCCTGCCGTTTTCGCCATGATGGCTAAAATGTCCTTTAGTGGATCAAGTTACTGAGTTACATATCCTCATATTAGACGCGGCATAATCTGCCCAGGATCACATCAGGGAAAATCCGTGGGGATATATTTTGTGATGTAAATCACAAATAAATAACAAACTCATAAAAAATATTTGTGATACATATCACATAAAAGTGTGTTTTTTACTCTAAAACTCCCTCCTGTTGTTTTTTTACACTCAATTTTTGTGACGCAAGTCACTATACAGACCCACTACTAACCTATATTTATGTGATGTAAATCACATAAAAGCCCACTAACTGGACAGCGTAACAATTCAGTGCCAGATTTCGCACTATCAATCCGGGCCCGGCTACCTCTGCCGCCACATTAACAACAAGCCTCGGGCTTTCAGCCTGCCGATAGCAAAAACAGAAGAAGGGGTGTTTTATGTCATCCGATATCAAGATCAAAGTGCAAAGCTTTGGTCGTTTTCTCAGCAATATGGTGATGCCAAATATCGGCGCGTTTATCGCGTGGGGTATTATCACCGCACTATTTATTCCAACAGGATGGTTACCGAACGAAACGCTGGCGAAGCTGGTGGGTCCGATGATCACCTATCTGTTACCGCTGTTGATCGGTTATACCGGCGGTAAACTGGTTGGCGGCGAACGCGGCGGCGTAGTCGGCGCAATTACCACTATGGGCGTCATCGTCGGCGCGGATATGCCGATGTTCCTCGGCTCGATGATCGCGGGTCCTCTGGGTGGCTGGGCCATCAAGAAATTCGACGTTTGGGTAGATGGTAAGATTAAATCCGGTTTTGAGATGCTGGTGAATAACTTCTCCGCCGGTATTATCGGTATGATCCTCGCCATCCTGGCGTTCCTCGGTATCGGTCCGGCGGTTGAAGTCCTGTCCAAAATCCTGGCTGCGGGCGTTAACTTCATGGTGGCGCACGACATGCTGCCGCTGGCATCCATCTTTGTTGAACCGGCGAAAATCCTGTTCCTTAACAACGCCATCAACCACGGTATCTTCTCGCCGCTGGGCATCCAGCAGTCTCATGAACTCGGCAAATCTATCTTCTTCCTGATTGAAGCTAACCCGGGTCCGGGTATGGGCGTCCTGCTGGCATACATGTTTTTTGGCCGCGGCAGCGCTAAGCAGTCTGCGGGCGGTGCGGCAATCATCCATTTCCTCGGCGGTATTCACGAAATCTACTTCCCGTACGTGCTGATGAACCCGCGTCTGATTCTGGCCGTTATCCTCGGCGGTATGACCGGTGTGTTTACTCTGACTATCCTCAACGGCGGTCTGGTTTCTCCGGCCTCTCCGGGCTCAATCCTCGCCGTACTGGCGATGACGCCGAAAGGAGCCTATTTCGCTAACATCACGGCGATTATTGCCGCGATGGCCGTCTCCTTCGTGATCTCGGCGATTCTGCTGAAAACCAGTAAAGTCAAAGAAGAAGATGATATCGAAACAGCGACCCGTCGTATGCAGGACATGAAAGCGCAGTCCAAAGGCGCAGCGACTCCGCTGTCCACAGGCGATGTCACGAACGACCTCAGCCATGTGCGTAAAATCATCGTCGCCTGCGACGCCGGTATGGGCTCCAGCGCCATGGGCGCAGGCGTGCTGCGTAAGAAAGTACAGGATGCCGGGCTGAGCAATATCTCCGTCACCAACTGTGCGATTAACAACCTGCCGCCGGATGTTGACCTGGTCATCACTCACCGCGACCTGACCGAACGCGCGATGCGCCAGGTGCCGCAAGCGCAGCATATTTCGTTGACCAACTTCCTCGACAGCGGCCTGTATACCAGCCTGACCGAACGCCTGGTGGCGGCCCAGCGTCACACGGATAACGAAGAGAAAGTTCGCGACAGTCTGCAAGACAGCTTCGATGCGGCGGATACCCATCTGTTCAAACTGGGTGCGGAAAACATCTTCCTCGGTCAGAAAGCGGCCACCAAAGAAGACGCTATTCTGTTCGCGGGTGAACAACTGGTAAAAGGGGGTTATGTCGAGCCGGAATACGTTCAGGCAATGCTGGAGCGTGAAAAACT
The DNA here is from genome assembly GCF_043832615.1 of Klebsiella sp. KE9456. Lineage (NCBI taxonomy): Bacteria > Pseudomonadati > Pseudomonadota > Gammaproteobacteria > Enterobacterales > Enterobacteriaceae > Klebsiella > Klebsiella sp. KE9456. The sequence continues at coordinate 35,593 of NZ_JBDYQK010000022.1, read as the reverse complement.
GACCTCGACCTACCTGGGTGAGTCCATCGCGGTTCCGCACGGCACTATCGAAGCGAAGGATCGCGTTCTGAAAACCGGTATCGTGTTCTGCCAGTATCCGGAAGGCGTGCGTTTCGGTGAAGAAGAGGATGAGGTTGCCCGTCTGGTCATCGGTATCGCGGCACGTAATAACGAACATATCCAGGTGATCACCAGCCTGACTAACGCGCTGGACGATGAATCCGTCATTGAGCGTCTGGCACAGACCACCAGCGTCGAAGAAGTCCTCTCGCTGCTGAACAAGTAAACGCCGCCTCATCCTCTGCTGAGGATGAACGCAAGTGCGGTCTATTCCCTCTCCCGTTGGGAGAGGGTTAGGGTGAGGGAAAAGCCTCACCCCAGCCCTCTCAGGTAAAAACATTAATTAAAGGTTAATACTATGAAAGCATTACATTTTGGCGCAGGTAATATCGGTCGTGGCTTTATCGGCAAACTGCTGGCGGACGCGGGGATACAACTGACGTTTGCAGATGTAAATCAGGTCGTGCTTGATGCCCTGAATGCCCGTCATAGCTATCAGGTTCACGTGGTCGGCGAGAATGAGCAGGTGGATACCGTTTCCGGCGTCGATGCCGTCAGCAGCATCGGCGACGACGTCGTAGAGCTGATTGCCAGCGTTGATCTGGTGACCACTGCCGTCGGCCCGGTGGTGCTGGAGCGCATCGCTCCGGCGATTGCCAAAGGCCTGGCTAAACGTAAAGCGCAGGGCATTACGGCGCCGCTGAATATCATCGCCTGCGAGAACATGGTCCGCGGCACCACCCAGTTAAAAGGCCACGTGTTTAACGCCCTCGCGGAAGAAGATAAAGCCTGGGTCGAAGCCAACGTCGGCTTCGTTGATTCCGCCGTTGATCGCATCGTTCCGCCGTCCGCTTCCGCCACTCAGGACCCACTGGAAGTCACCGTCGAAACCTTCAGCGAGTGGATTGTCGACAAGACCCAGTTTAAAGGTGCGTTACCGAACATCCCTGGGATGGAATTAACCGATAATCTGATGGCCTTTGTCGAACGTAAGCTATTCACCTTAAACACAGGACATGCTATAACCGCCTACCTCGGAAAATTGGCGGGTCACCAGACGATTCGCGACGCGATTCTCGATGAGACGATTCGCGCGGTAGTCAAAGGGGCGATGGAAGAGAGCGGCGCCGTACTGATCAAACGCTATGCCTTTGATGCACAAAAGCACGCTGCCTACATCCAGAAAATTATTGGTCGTTTTGAAAACCCGTATCTGAAAGATGATGTGGAACGCGTTGGCCGCCAGCCGCTGCGTAAACTGAGCGCCGGCGATCGCTTAATTAAACCGCTGCTTGGTACGCTGGAATACAACCTGCCGCACCGGAACCTGGTGAAAGGGATTGCTGCCGCCATGCACTTCCGTAGCGAGGAAGATCCGCAGGCACAGGAACTGGCGGCGCTGATTGCCGGGAAAGGGCCACAGGCTGCGCTGGCGCAGCTTTCAGGTCTGGATCCGGCAAGCGCCGTGGTAGCGGAGGCCGTTAACGATTATAACGCCGCCAAATGAGGCAAGATCTGGCGCGGTCCGAACCGCGCCCATTACGACTCCTGTCAGATATGCAGGCAATAATGGAAGAAACACAGGCATTTGAAAACCGTGTGCTTGAGCGTCTGAATGCTAGCAAAACCGTAAGAAGCTTCCTGATCGCCGCCGTTGAACTGCTGACGGAAGCAGTCAATATTCTGGTGCTTCAGGTGTTTCGCAAAGACGACTACGCGGTGAAATACGCAGTGGAGCCGTTGCTGGATGGTGACGGGCCGCTGGGCGATCTTTCTGTACGCCTGAAGCTGATTTATGGCCTTGGGGTGATTAGCCGCGCCGAATATGAAGACGCCGAGCTACTGATGGCTTTGCGTGAAGAGTTGAATCACGACGGTAATGAGTACAGCTTTACCGACGACGAGATCCTCGGACCATTCGGCGAGTTACATTGCGTTGCGGCCCTGCCGCCCACGCCGCTATTCGACGAGAGCGATGCGGAACTGCTGGCAATGCAGAAAATGCGCTACCAGCAGGTTGTACGTTCAACAATGATGCTATCTCTGACCGAGCTGATTTCTAAAATCAGCTTAAAAAAAGCCTTTCAAAAATCAACGCTCTGATTCTGTCTCTTGTGGGTTGCACGCCGGCCGATAAAGCTGACGATAATACTCAAGACGACGCAAAAATAGCGCTTCTTTGTCTGCTGGAATATCCTCCGGTATATGCTGCAAACGTGGGGACTTTTTCAGATATTCCAGAAAGGCCTGACTTGAGGCCATAAAATCTACAGTTTTATCAATAACATCAAGTATGCCATCGCCAATTTTTGCCATCACGCCCTCCTCTACGTTGGGATCATCTTATTTAAGGATTAACCAAAAACAGGGAATCAGATGAAAAAAAGGTGCTTAATGGGCAACAGGCTTCACAAAAAACGAAAAACAACAACGTTTCGATAAATAACTACCCACGACACAAGCGACAGCACATACTATATGTCTGATCATGATCATTTCTTAGCAGATTAAACTACCATGAAAGAAGTCGAAAAAAATGAAATCAAGCGTCTGAGCGACCGTCTCGACGCCATTCGTCACCAACAGGCCGGTTTGTCGCTGGTTGAAGCCGCCGACAAGTACGCTGAGCTGGAAAAAGAAAAAACCACCATTGAAGCCGAAATCGCCCGTCTGCGCGACGTTCAGGGCCAGAAACTGAGCAAAGAAGCGCAAAAGCTGATGAGCCTGCCGTACCGCCGCGCCATCACCAAAAAAGAGCAGGCCGATATGGGTAAGCTCAAGAAAAACGTGCGTGGTCTGGTTGTTGTCCACCCGATGACCGCTCTGGGTCGCGAAATGGGCCTTAAAGAGATGACCGGTTTCTCCCGAACCGAATTCTGATCCTTTCTCCGAATAATCCCCCGGTGGCGTGACGGGACTGCTCCTTGCTCAGTTGGGCGTCCAACGTTCAGGCATCAGTCCACAACGCTTACCGGGGCGGTATACCCGCACGGTATTGGCGTTTGTTGTCCGGCGAAAGCACGACAGGCTCTGTCTCCGGGGCATGCGCTTGTTGAAATGTGACTCACCGTCGTCCCCTCCGGCGCCGCGTTGGCCCTACCAATTATTTAATAAATCCCCCAATAGTTCACATATCTATTATTTTTAGTCACACACATATTGCTCATCAATAACATTTGATTAACCATTCGTTGTCGTTAACCCTACAATCGCACTTTGGCCGGGCCAGTTTTACAAATGATGTGACCTGCAAACAGCGCAAGACTCAGCACCACATCTGGCGGCCCAATGGAGACCTGCATGAACCTCTGGCAACAAAATTACGATCCGGCCGGAAATATCTGGCTATCAAGTCTTATCGCATCACTACCGATTCTGTTTTTCTTTTTTGCTCTGATTAAGCTCAAGCTGAAAGGATATGCCGCCGCAACCTGGACCGTATTAATTGCGTTGTCTGTCGCCCTGCTGTTCTACAAAATGCCGGTCGACCATGCGCTGGCCTCGGTTGTTTACGGCTTCTTCTACGGCCTGTGGCCAATCGCATGGATTATTATCGCGGCGGTTTTCGTCTACAAAATCTCGGTGAAAACCGGGCAGTTCGACATTATTCGCTCATCGATTTTGTCGATTACCCCGGACCAGCGCCTGCAAATGCTGATCGTCGGCTTCTCCTTTGGGGCCTTCCTTGAAGGTGCGGCCGGTTTCGGCGCGCCGGTGGCGATTACCGCGGCATTGCTGGTCGGGCTTGGCTTTAATCCGCTGTATGCGGCGGGCCTGTGCCTGATCGTCAACACCGCACCGGTGGCGTTCGGCGCCATGGGCATTCCGATTCTGGTTGCCGGTCAGGTTACTGGGCTGGACAGCTTCGAAATCGGCCAGATGGTTGGCCGCCAGCTACCGTTCCTGACCATTATCGTGCTGTTCTGGATCATGGCGATTATGGACGGCTGGCGCGGCATTAAAGAGACCTGGCCTGCGGTAATCGTCGCCGGCGGCTCCTTTGCTATCGCCCAGTACCTCAGCTCTAACTTCCTCGGCCCGGAACTGCCGGACATTATCTCTTCCCTGGTGTCGCTGGTTTGTCTGACGCTGTTTCTCAAACGCTGGAAACCCGTACGCATCTTCCGTTTTGGCGATATGGGCGCTTCGCAGGTCGATATGAACCTGACGCACACTCGCTATACGTCCGGGCAGGTGATTCGCGCCTGGTCGCCGTTCCTGTTCCTGACCGCCACGGTGACCTTGTGGAGCGTGCCGCCGTTCAAGGCGCTGTTCGCCCCGGGCGGCGCGATGTACGATTTTGTCATCAATATTTCCGTGCCGTTCCTCGACAAGATGGTGGCTCGCATGCCTCCGGTAGTCAGCGAAGCCACGCCGTATGCCGCGATCTATAAGTTTGACTGGCTCTCCGCCACCGGCACCGCCATTCTGTTCGCCGCCCTGCTTTCTATCGTCTGGCTGCGTATGAAGCCGAAAGACGCGCTGTCGACCTTCGGCAGCACACTGAAAGAGCTGGCGCTACCGATTTACTCCATCGGTATGGTGCTGGCATTCGCCTTTATTTCTAACTATTCCGGGCTATCCTCAACATTAGCGCTGGCGCTGGCGCATACCGGTCACGCGTTTACCTTCTTCTCGCCGTTCCTCGGCTGGCTGGGGGTATTCCTGACCGGTTCGGATACCTCATCTAACGCGCTGTTTGCCGCATTACAGGCGACGGCAGCACAGCAGATCGGCGTCTCCGATATCCTGCTGGTCGCCGCTAACACCACCGGCGGCGTAACCGGTAAGATGATCTCGCCACAGTCTATCGCCATCGCTTGTGCAGCGGTCGGCCTGGTGGGTAAGGAGTCCGATCTGTTCCGCTTTACCGTGAAACACAGTCTGATTTTCACCTGTATGGTCGGCGTGATCACCACGCTGCAGGCATATGTCTTAACCTGGATGATCCCGTGATAGTGATGCCGAAACGCCTTGCCGACGACGTGGCTCGTCGTGTACGGGCGCTGATAGAAGAACAAAACCTGGAAGCGGGCATGCGCTTGCCCGCCGAGCGTCAGCTGGCGATGCAGCTTGGCGTATCGCGCAACTCACTGCGCGAAGCGCTGGCGATGTTAGTCAACGAAGGGGTGCTGCTTAGCCGTCGCGGCGGCGGCACCTTCGTCCGCTGGCAGCACGAAGCGTGGTCGGCGCAAAATATTATTCAGCCGCTGAAGACGCTACTCTCCGATGACCCCGATTACAGTTTCGATATCCTCGAAGCCCGCCACGCGATCGAAGCCAGCACCGCCTGGCATGCGGCGATGCGGGCAACCGATGCTGAAAAAGAGAAAATCCGCCTCTGCTTTGAAGCGACCCAAAGTGACGATCCGGACCTGGCCTCGCAGGCCGACGTCCGCTTTCATCTGGCGATTGCCGAAGCCTCACACAACGTGGTGCTGCTGCAAACCATGCGCGGTTTTTTCGACCTTTTACAATCCTCAGTCAAGGAGAGCCGCCAGCGGATGTATCTCGTTCCGCCGGTCTTCGCTCGCCTGACCGAGCAGCATCAGGCGGTCATGGAGGCGATTATCGCCGGTGATCCCGAAGGTGCCAGACAGGCGATGATGGCCCATTTGGGTTTTGTCCACGCCACGATCAAACGCTTTGATGAAGACCAGGCCCGCCAGGCGCGAATTACCCGCCTGCCCGGCGACCATAACGAAAATACCAGGGAGAACTCGTGATGATTATTTCCGCCGCCAGCGACTATCGCGCCGCCGCACAACGTATCCTGCCGCCGTTTCTGTTCCACTATATCGACGGCGGCGCCTACGCTGAGCACACGCTACGACGCAACGTTGAAGACCTGTCCGATGTCGCCCTGCGTCAGCGGATCCTGAGAAACATGTCGGATCTCAGTCTGGAAACCACGCTGTTTAATGAAAAACTCGCGATGCCGACGGCGCTGGCTCCGGTCGGCCTGTGCGGCATGTACGCGCGGCGTGGCGAAGTGCAGGCCGCGGGCGCGGCGGATGACAAAGGTATCCCGTTTACCCTCTCCACCGTTTCCGTCTGCCCGATTGAGGAAGTCGCTCCGACCCTTAAGCGCCCGATGTGGTTCCAGCTATACGTCCTGCGCGATCGCGGTTTTATGCGCAACGCGCTGGAGCGCGCCAAAGCGGCTGGCTGTTCAACGCTGGTCTTTACCGTTGATATGCCGACGCCCGGCGCACGCTATCGCGATGCGCACTCGGGGATGAGCGGCCCGAACGCGGCAATGCGCCGCTACTGGCAAGCAGTAACCCATCCGCAGTGGGCCTGGGATGTCGGGCTAAACGGTCGCCCGCACGATTTGGGCAATATCTCCGCGTATCTCGGCAAACCGACCGGCCTTGAAGATTACATTGGCTGGCTGGCCAATAACTTCGATCCATCGATTTCCTGGCAGGACCTTGAGTGGATCCGTGAGTTCTGGGAAGGGCCAATGGTGATCAAGGGGATCCTTGACCCGGAAGATGCGCGTGATGCGGTGCGTTTCGGCGCTGACGGGATCGTGGTCTCTAATCACGGTGGCCGCCAGCTTGATGGTGTGCTCTCTTCCGCCCGTGCCCTGCCCGCTATCGCCGATGCGGTGAAAGGCGATATCACTATTCTCGCCGATAGCGGCATTCGCAATGGCCTTGATGTGGTACGCATGATTGCCCTCGGCGCCGACAGCGTGCTGCTGGGCCGCGCCTATCTGTATGCACTGGCGACCCACGGCAAGCAAGGGGTGGCGAATCTGCTGAACCTGATTGAGAAAGAGATGAAGGTAGCGATGACCCTGACCGGCGCAAAAACCATCGGTGAAATCAGTCGCGACTCGCTGGTGCAAAATGCCGATGCACTGCGAACCTTTGATGTCATCAAGGCGGGAAATGCGGCGTAATCGGCGATCGTTTCCCCTCACCCTCTCCCACTGGAGAGGGAATCATCCGGCAGTAAATTAACTCCGGTTTTCTCCCTCTTCCTTTCAGGGTGAGGGGCGGGGTGAGGGTTTGCCGAATATCTGCTATTCTGCCTGCCGCAACGTAATGCGCCTATCCCAGTAGGCGTACATTGTTGCAGCCAATCTGGACACGGACAGCGCGGAACAACCGGAGCGTACACGTAGTACGTGAGGATTGTGAGCACTGCCCAGGTTCAGGATGGCAAATAAAATAGCCTAATGGGATAGGCTCAAGAGGGCAGCATGCTTAACATCGTCTTATTCGAACCAGAAATACCGCCTAACACCGGGAATATCATCCGCCTGTGCGCTAACACCGGCTTCAATCTGCATATCATCGAACCAACGGGATTTGCCTGGGACGATAAGCGTTTGCGCCGCGCCGGGCTGGATTATCACGAATTCGCCGCCGTCCAGCGCCATCGCGATTACGCCGCCTTTATGGAAAGCGCAAAACCGCCGCGTCTGTTCGCCCTGACCACCAAAGGCACCCCGGCCCACAGCGCGGTAAGCTATCAGGATGGCGATTATCTGATGTTTGGCCCGGAAACCCGCGGCCTGCCGGCCAGCATTCTTGATGCCCTGCCGTCGACGCAAAAAATCCGCATTCCAATGATGCCGGACAGCCGCAGCATGAATCTGTCAAACGCGGTGTCGGTCGTGGTGTATGAGGCCTGGCGCCAGTTGGGGTATCCGGGCGCGATATTACAGCGTTAAACCCGCATCTCTCCGCTTACGCTGCGCCTTACTTCTGGCACTGGCGACAATAAAACGTCGCCCGCTGGGCGTGTTTGCTGCCGATAATCGGCGTTCCGCAAATGCGGCAGGGTTCACCCTTGCGGCCATACACCTGTAGCTCCTGAGCAAAATAGCCGGGCTTGCCGTCGCTTTGTAGAAAATCCTTCAGCGTCGTCCCGCCCTGTTCGATTGAGCGCAGCAACACCAGTTTGATCACCTTCACCAGTTGTTCGCACTCTTCACGTGACAGCGAGGAAGCCAGCCGGTCTGGATGGATCCCCGCCGAGAACAACGATTCGCTGGCGTAGATATTCCCCACCCCGACCACCAGCTTGTTATCCATCAGCCAGGGCTTAATCGCGGTTTTCTTCTTCGCGCACTTCCGCTGAAGATAGTCGGCGTTGAACTCATCGCTTAACGGCTCCGGCCCAAGATGGGCCAGCGCCGGATGGCCTTCCAGCGTTTTCGCCCACAGCCAGGCGCCAAAGCGGCGCGGATCGGTGTAGCGCAGAATCTTACCGTTGCTCATGACCAGGTCAACGTGATCGTGCTTCTCTGCGGGCAACTCTTCGCTCAGGATGCGCAAACTTCCCGACATGCCAAGGTGGACAATAATCCAGCCGTCGGGCAGCTCCAGCAGCAGATATTTGGCGCGGCGACGCACGCTGAGAACCGGGACGTCGCTCAGGCGATAGATCTCTTCGGAAACCGGCCAGCGTAAACGGCCGTTGCGCACAACAGCGTGCAGGATAGTCGCGCCAACCAGATGCGGTTCAATGCCGCGGCGACTGGTTTCTACTTCAGGTAATTCAGGCATTCATCTCTCGAAACAAGCGAAAAGAGACGCTATCTTACCGCTTTCAGCGACAAGGTTCAGGGCAATTATCATGTAACCGGCCTGAAACTCACGCGAGCGGATGACATCTCTGGGGAATAGATAACAGGAAGGATTGATGCGTCTGGCAGCAGAAGATTGGTATCAAGCAAAAATGAAAAACCCCGCCGAAGCGAGGTTTTCATTACATTGAAACCAAAATTATTTGATTTTAGCTTCTTTGTATACAACGTGCTGACGGACAACTGGATCGAATTTTTTCAGTTCCAGTTTTTCCGGCTTAGTACGTTTGTTCTTCGTGGTGGTATAGAAGTGACCAGTACCAGCAGAAGAAACCAGCTTGATTTTCTCACGAATACCTTTAGCCATGATGTATTTCCTCTAAGTACTTAGTACTTTTCGCCACGGGCACGCAGTTCAGACAGAACTGTATCAATGCCTTTCTTATCAATAACACGCATACCTTTAGCAGATACGCGCAGGGTGACAAAACGCTTCTCGCTCTCAACCCAAAAACGGTGAGAGTGCAGGTTTGGCAGGAAACGGCGTTTAGTCGCGTTCAGTGCGTGGGAACGGTTGTTACCGGTCACCGGACGCTTGCCAGTAACTTGGCAGACTCGGGACATGTCTATTCTCCAAAAATCAAATTAGCTCGAGCTTCGTATGGGGTATTGGCGCCTCGTCAGGCTTTACAGCCCGGTCATCGCAGTTCTAAGCGAACTCTCGATTGCCAGGCCCAAATGCCAAACCCGAGATTCTCAAAGGTGGCGTAGTATACGCTGACTCGGCGATGCGCTCAAGTCCCGAACAGACAAAGATCCCAATGGATCGCGTGATCGGGGTTAAATCCAGCCGCGCTCAGCAAAAGATACGTACGCTCCGCGGCCGATAACAAGGTGATCAAGAACTCGTATGTCCATGAATACACAACATCTTATCACTCTCTCGGTAATCAACCTGTCTGCCTTACTCGGCTCAGGACTACCGGATGGATGATTATGCGCCAGAATCACCGCGGCGGCGTTCACTTTGATGGCTTCGCGTACGATTTCTCGCGGATGTACCTCAACGTGGCTAAGGGTACCAGAAAAAAGTCGGCTATGTTTCAATACCCGGTTCTGATTGTCTAAAAAGATCACCATAAAGATCTCGCGTTGTTCATCAGCCAACTGACTTTGCAGAAATTCCCGTGTCATTGACGGACTGACCAACGCCGGTTCTTCTGTCATCCGCAGACTAAAATAGCGCCGCGCCAGTTCAGCAATGCCTTTAAGCTGCGCATATTTCGCCAGGCCAATCCCGTCAACCTCATCAAGCTGTGCTTTTTCCGCCGACAGCAGACCGTATAGCGAACCAAACCGCTGCAATAAATCGTGGGAAAACGCCATGACATCCTGCTTTCGCGTTCCGGTGCGTAAAAACAGTGCCAGCAGCTCAATATCCGACAGAACTTCAATACCGTAGCGCTGCATCTTTTCCCTCGGCATCAGGGGCTTCTGTATATCCATGGCGGACTCTCCTTTTCAATCCGTGCTATCCTGACACAGCGCCATAGCCCTGCCGATACGCAAATTTTATCCCTGCTTAACGCCTCGCAAAGGGGCGATCCGCAGGTCACACGATGTCAATCAGATTGTGATAAGATGCGCGAATTCTGGTGTACCGCTACAGGAAAAAATCATGATGAGTCTGGCTGGTAAAAAGATCGTTCTTGGCGTGAGCGGCGGTATTGCTGCTTATAAAACACCGGAGCTGGTACGCCGCCTGCGTGACCGCGGTGCGGATGTACGCGTCGCCATGACGGAAGCCGCAAAAGCCTTCATTACGCCGCTGAGCCTACAGGCGGTATCCGGTTATCCGGTTTCCGATAGTCTGCTCGACACGGCCGCCGAAGCGGCAATGGGTCATATTGAACTGGGGAAATGGGCCGATCTGGTGATTCTCGCGCCCGCTACGGCCGATTTAATTGCCCGCATTGCCGCAGGCATGGCCAATGACCTTGTCTCCACAATTTGCCTCGCCACGCCATCGCCGGTCGCGGTCCTGCCCGCCATGAACCAGCAGATGTATCGCGCCGCCGCCACCCAGCATAATCTTGCCGTGATTGCTTCACGCGGTCTGCTGGTCTGGGGCCCGGATAGCGGCAGTCAGGCCTGCGGCGATATTGGTCCAGGACGCATGCTGGACCCGTTGACGATCGTCGATATGACCGCGCAACATTTCTCTGCTGTCAAAGATTTGCAACATCTCAACATCATGATTACCGCGGGGCCGACACGCGAACCGCTCGATCCGGTGCGTTATATCACTAACCACAGCTCTGGTAAGATGGGTTTCGCTATCGCCGCCGCGGCCGCGCGCCGTGGCGCGAACGTGACGCTGATTAGCGGCCCGGTTTCGCTCGCTACGCCGCCGTTTGTGCAGAGGGTTGATGTCACCACCGCGCTGGAAATGGAAGCCGCCGTGCAAAGCGCTGCGCAGCAGCAGCACATTTTTATTGGCTGTGCGGCCGTCGCTGACTACCGTGCGGCCGCTGTTGCCGATGAAAAAATCAAAAAACAAGGTGATGAATTAACCATAAAAATGGTTAAAAATCCGGATATCGTCGCCGGGGTCGCGGCGCTTGAGGCTAACCGTCCTTACGTCGTTGGGTTTGCCGCCGAAACGAATAATGTGGAAGAATACGCCCGGCAAAAACGCGCCCGCAAAAATCTCGATCTGATTTGCGCCAATGACGTTTCACAGCCAAATCAGGGATTTAACAGCGACAGCAATGCATTACACCTTTTCTGGCAGGAGGGAGATAAGCGCTTACCACTTGAGCGAAAGGCACTCCTTGGCCAATTATTACTCGACGAGATCGTTACCCGTTATGATGAAAAAAATCGACGTTAAGATTCTGGACCCGCGTGTTGGTCAGCAATTTCCGCTGCCAACCTATGCCACCTCCGGTTCCGCCGGGCTTGACCTGCGAGCCTGTCTCGATGACGCCGTAGAGCTGGCTCCCGGCGCAACCACGCTTATACCGACCGGCCTTGCGATTCATATTGCCGATCCGTCTCTGGCTGCGGTGATTCTGCCGCGTTCGGGGCTGGGCCATAAGCACGGCGTAGTGCTGGGCAATCTGGTGGGACTTATCGATTCTGATTACCAGGGTCAACTGATGGTTTCCGTCTGGAACCGTAGCCCGCAGCGTTTCACTATCGAACCTGGCGAGCGTATCGCGCAAATGGTGTTTGTGCCTGTTGTACAGGCGGAATTCAACCTGGTGGAAGAGTTTGACGCCACCGATCGTGGCGAAGGTGGCTTCGGTCACTCCGGGCGTAAATAAGCCCTGTGATACACAAAATCATTCCGGGATAACGCCCGCGGAGGGCGGTCTGAAGAATGACGTGCAACCTGCATTCCAAATGCGAAATAATGCAATAACATCACCGCAGGCAACAGCTTGCGGTCGCTTTGTGGATGCCTGCCTGGCAAGTGCTTTTTTCAGGGGTATTTTAAAACATGGCAGAAAAACAAACTGCGAAAAGGAATCGTCGCGAAGAAATACTGCAATCTCTGGCGTTAATGCTTGAATCCAGCGACGGGAGTCAACGCATCACCACAGCAAAACTGGCGGCGTCTGTTGGCGTGTCCGAAGCAGCTCTGTATCGGCATTTTCCCAGCAAAACCCGCATGTTTGACAGCCTGATCGAGTTTATCGAGGACAGTCTGATTACGCGCATCAATTTAATTTTAAAAGATGAAAAAGATACCTCATCGCGCCTGCGCCTGATTGTTCTGCTGATTCTTGGGTTTGGCGAACGTAATCCGGGGCTCACGAGGATTCTGACTGGCCATGCGCTGATGTTTGAACAGGATCGGCTTCAGGGGCGCATCAATCAGTTGTTCGAGCGCATTGAAGTACAGTTGCGTCAGGTCATGCGTGAGAAGAAAATGCGTGAAGGCGAAGGCTATACCGTCGATGAAGCTCTGCTGGCCAGCCAGCTGCTGGCCTTCTGCGAAGGGATGTTGTCTCGCTTTGTACGCAGCGAGTTTAAATATCGCCCGACGGACGATTTCGAGGCGCGTTGGCCGTTGGTCGCCGCCCAGTTGCAGTAACCCCACTATGCAGCCCAAAAGGCTGCATGTTCATCTTGAATGTCAAGTCATCACACCAGTGAGGTTCCCGACACGCTCCCTCACAAAATATCTTTTTATCGTTTCTTGTTCCTGACAACAAAACGCCACTGGCAACACCCTTTCACTGCCGGAATGCCGCACTCCCCGCGCATAAACGATAAGCGCGTCATCGCCTGTCTATCGCTGGCGGCACTGCTGTCTGTTCGCTGTATGCGTATGGCAAAACTGTGATGAATCCCGACAGGGATTATCCTGCCGGGACGATGCTTATACTCCGTACGCCTCACGATAGGCGCGAACCGATGCCAGGTGTTCGGCCATTTCCGGTTTTTCTTCCAGATAGCTAATCAGGTCTTTCAGGGCCACGATGGAAATCACTTTGCAGCCGTAGTCACGTTCAACTTCCTGAATCGCAGAGATATCGCCGCGTCCGCGTTCCTGACGGTCGAGAGAAATCAGCACCCCGGCTAATTCGGCGCCGTTGGCCTGAATAATCTCCATTGACTCACGTATAGCGGTGCCTGCGGTTATAACGTCATCCACCAGCATTACGCGGCCCTGCAGAGGGCTTCCGACCAGATTACCGCCTTCGCCGTGGGTTTTGGCCTCTTTCCGGTTAAAGCAGTATGGCAGATCGCGGTCATGGTGTTCAGCCAGCGCAACCGCCGTGGTGGTGGCAATCGGAATACCTTTGTAGGCAGGGCCGAACAGCAGATCAAAATCAATCCCGGCGTCCATCAGCGCTTCGGCATAAAAACGCCCTAACAGTGCCAGATCGCGCCCGGTATTAAACAGGCCGGCGTTGAAGAAATAGGGGCTTTTACGCCCGGATTTCAGCGTAAATTCGCCAAATTTAAGGACCTGCTTGTTAAGCGCAAATTCAATAAACTGGCGCTGATACGGTTTCATGGATTCGCTCCTCATCTTGCTTTTTGATGGACAAAAAAAAGCGACTTTTCAGTCGCTTTAAAAACTAGTTCTCTAACGCCGCTTTCTGTGTCGCGACAATGGATTCAATCCCCCCTCGGGCCAGTGCCAGAAGGGTGAGAAGCTCTTCATGCGTGAACGGTTCGCCTTCCGCCGTGCCCTGCACTTCAATGATGCGGCCATCTTCTGTCATCACCACATTCATATCGGTTTCCGCTGCAGAATCTTCAATATATTCCAGATCACAAATCGCTTCGCCATTGACGATACCCACCGATACCGCCGCAACCATGCCCTTCATCGGGTTGGTTTTCAGCTTACCGGCGGCGACCAGCCGATTCAGCGCATCAGCCAGCGCCACACAGGCACCGGTAATAGACGCCGTGCGCGTACCGCCGTCGGCCTGCAGTACGTCGCAGTCCAGCGTAATGGTGAATTCACCCAGTGCTTTCAGATCAACCGCTGCACGCAGTGCGCGGGCGATCAGGCGCTGGATTTCCATTGTACGGCCACCCTGCTTGCCTTTCGCCGCTTCACGGGCGTTGCGCGTGTGGGTAGCGCGCGGCAGCATGCCATATTCCGCGGTGATCCAGCCCTGGCCCTGGCCTTTCAGAAAACGCGGTACGCCTTCATCAATAGAGGCGGTGCACAGCACTTTGGTATCACCAAATTCGACCAGCACGGAGCCTTCAGCGTGTTTCGTATAGTTACGGGTCAGGGTGACTGGGCGTACTTGATTAGCGCTACGGCCTGCTGGACGCATAATATTCTCCGGCTTGAAACGAATGTGGCTGCGCATTATACGGATAATACATGCTTATTCCTATCCTCATCAGGCCTCGAAAGCTATAATCCCCTCACTCTCCGTTAAAAAACAGGAACGTCTATGATCCGCAGTATGACCGCCTATGCCCGGCGTGAAATCAAGGGTGAATGGGGTAGCGCCGCGTGGGAACTGCGCTCGGTAAACCAACGATATCTGGAAACTTATTTCCGTCTGCCGGAGCAGTTCCGTAGCCTGGAGCCTGTGGTGCGCGAGCGTATTCGCGCCCGTCTGACCCGCGGCAAAGTCGAGTGTACTCTGCGTTTTGAGCAGGATCCGAGCGCCCAGGGCGAGCTGATTCTGAACGAAAAACTGGCAAAGCAGCTGGTTAACGCCGCCAACTGGGTAAAAATGCAGAGCGATGAAGGCGAGATCAATCCGGTCGATATCCTGCGCTGGCCAGGCGTCATGTCTGCCCATGAACAGGATCTGGACGCGATTACTGCCGAAATCCTCAACGCACTCAATGGCGCGCTGGATGATTTTATCGTCGCGCGGGAAACCGAGGGCCAGGCGCTGAAAGCGCTTATCGAACAGCGTCTGGAAGGCGTGACGGCTGAAGTCGCTAAAGTACGCGCCCATATGCCAGAAATACTGCAATGGCAGCGGGATCGTCTGGTCGCCAGGCTGGAAGATGCGGAAGTACAACTGGAAAACAACCGCCTGGAACAAGAGCTGGTACTGATGGCACAGCGTATTGATGTCGCCGAAGAGTTGGATCGCCTGGAAGCGCACGTGAAAGAGACCTGGAATATCCTGAAGAAGAAAGAAGCGGTCGGGCGCCGTCTCGACTTTATGATGCAGGAGTTCAACCGCGAGTCGAACACGCTGGCGTCTAAATCAATTAATGCCGAAGTGACCAATTCTGCCATTGAGCTGAAAGTGTTGATCGAGCAGATGCGCGAGCAGATCCAGAATATCGAGTAAATTCCCCCGTACCAACAAGCCCGAGCAATATCGGGCCTGTTGAGGCCATAACATTTCACGATTCGGTCGGATATTTAGCTGCCTTAAGCGCATTCTCTCTCTGCGAACAGACCTTTAACGTCATTTCACAAACCGCTGATCCTGATAACCAGTCGCATGCTGAACAGTATGATTAGTTGGTACGCATCGCGGCATAGACAGAACATAGCTCCTGAAGGCTTTTCGTTCCCGTACGTTTCATCAGGCCGTTGCGTTGAACGCTTATTGTTGTAGGACTGACGCCGCGGATTTGGGCAATATCATCCAGCGAGTGCCCACGCATGATAAGCTTCATAATTTGGTGTTCAGCGTTGGTAAATTTAAACGTATCAGGAAGATAACTTGATTTTTGATTTTGTGCAGATAATAAGCACATCACCCACAAAGCCTGCTTCAGTTCTGCCACTTTCACTCTTTCCGGGAGGCACAACTTCACCAACCCCGGGAAAAGGCGATTGATAGAATCAAAATACCGTTCCGAAGTGATAAATACTGAGTAGTGCATCGGCGTTGTGGTGAAGAACAGAGAATACGTCTCCTGAATATCCATTCCAGCGGTGCAATACACATATGGCCAATCTGCGCTTACGCTAACGTTTTGTTCATGGCGTAACTGCTTCAGAATTTTCTCTATTCCATAGATGAAAAAACAATCCTTTCCATAGATAGTCATATTGATAGTCCTGAGATTACGATCATGTTATTGCCCAGCCTACAGCATTTCGTTTAGCCACAAATGGTGCCACCCTCTCCCCAAGGATATCGTCGTCCAAGTTTACGGCATATCTATCATCAGATGTTGTTTTCATTTAGGAATAAACTTATCTGATAACTATTACATATCTTTGCTTTTGACGCCAAAAGAAGATGAAAAAATCAAATTTAAATTATAACTACATGATTTTAATCGAATTAATTATTAGGATTATCTTTATATGATATATATTAAAATAATTTCAACATATTTCAATAGTCAGATCCAAGTCTCAAAACAGTATTTCATTTTATGTAAAAGTACATTCCATGATAATTTTTGAATTATGATAAGTCTTACAAAAAGAATTATGTGTGGTGAATCCCCCTAAGCGGCGGGGTCATGCTGACATGAGATAATCCTCTATGAAGTTTCGTTTTTATGGACGAATTGGAAAATCAGCGCCCAATTCACCGGGAGGCACCCGGCACCACACGCCAAATTATTTTATCGATCACACTGCTGACCAGTGAAGATCTTATCATACCTTTGGACTATAAAAGTAGAGGCTTCTATGTTGCGCTCATTACTATTATTTACTGTACCCTTCATGAGTATTGCTGCACATGCCGTTACCTTCGATTATCGTCACGAAATGAACGATAGCGGCGGTAATAATCATAAAGATCGATTATTGATGTCACACCGTTTTGCTAATGGATTTGGATTGTCACTGGAAGGTAAATGGAAAGGTTCGCAGGATAAAGATAAAGCCTTTGATGAAACCGTCAGTAATGGCACCGAAGTCGTGGCAAGCTATGTCTATAAAATTAATAAAACATTCCAGATTGAGCCCGGGTTCTCACTAGATACCAGTTCATCGTCAAACAATTATCGCCCTTATCTCCGTGGCAAAGCTAATTTAAGTGACGATATCAGCGCATCTCTACGTTATCGCCCCTACTACAAGCGTAATTCAGGAAATATAGGAACATCCAAAGATACATCAGAAAATGGTTATAACCTGACCAGCGTTATTTCATGGAAATTTCTGAAAGATTATCAACTTGACTATGAGCTGGACTATAAAAAAGCAAACTCTGCAGGCGTAGTGTTAGCGAATAATGAAAGCTATGACTGGACTCATGATTTCAAACTAACCTATAAACTCGACAAGAACTGGTCGCCTTATATGGCAATCGGTAATGTCTCTGGCAGTAAAACCACAGATGAAAGACAAACACGTTATCGTGTGGGTGTAAAATATTCTTTCTGATAAAAAAAGAAAAATTATCAACAAGGGTTCTCTGAGCCCTTGTTTCAATAATAAATCTCACTCATAGGTTTACCCGTATTTATCCTGGTCTTTCGCTGAAACCACCTCAAATAATCAATAGCGTAGTAGTGTAAAATGATTTACGAATACCGTATTGCGTAAACCTGGTGACAAACAATACGTTAACCCCGCAGTAAAAACTGCATAAAATAATTACGTCAAATAGTCACAGTGAAGAAACAGGTAACGCCCCTGATACGATATAATTAGTCCCTATAACATAAACGCTAATCGCCATACCTAAAACCCATAAAAAAGCCGCTGATTATCAGCGGCTTTGGCAACAATCCGTTTAATTACTCTTCTTTCGCCCCACGCATAGCGCGTTTACGGTCGTTCTCGGTCAGATGACGTTTACGGATACGGACAGAAGTCGGGGTCACTTCCACCAGTTCGTCATCATCAATGAACTCCAGAGCCTGCTCCAGGGTCATCTTAACCGGCGGAACCAGAACTGTTGCTTCGTCAGTACCGGACGCACGCATGTTAGTCAGTTTCTTACCGGTCAGGCAGTTTACCGTCAGGTCGTTAGAACGGCTGTGAATACCGATAATCTGGCCTTCGTAAACTTCTGCACCGTGGCCGAGGAACAGCTTACCGCGATCCTGCAGGCTGAACAGGGCGAACGCGACGGCTTTACCCTGACCGTTGGAGATCAGTACACCGTTCTGACGCTGGCCCACATCACCCGGACGAACGTCATCGTAGTGGCTGAAGGTGGAGTACAGCAGACCGGTACCGGAGGTCATGGTCATAAATTCTGAACGGAAGCCGATAAGCCCACGGCTTGGGATCACGTAGTCAAGACGTACGCGGCCTTTGCCATCCGGATTCATGTTTTTCAGATCGCCTTTACGCTCACCCAGTGCCTGCATCACAGACCCCTGGTGCTGCTCTTCAACGTCCAGCGTCACGTTTTCGAACGGCTCCTGCTTGCGGCCATCGATTTCGCGGAAGATAACTTTCGGGCGGGAAACCGCCATTTCGAAACCTTCACGACGCATGTTTTCAATAAGCACAGACAGGTGCAGCTCACCACGACCAGAAACGCGGAATGCGTCTGCATCCGGAGTTTCTTCAACGCGCAGCGCAACGTTGTGTACCAGCTCTTTATTCAGACGGTCAAGAATCTGACGCGAGGTCACGTACTTACCTTCTTTACCGCAGAACGGAGAGGTGTTAACACAGAAGAACATAGAAACAGTCGGCTCATCAACAGACAGCGCCGGCAGCGCTTCAACATTCTGCGTATCGCAGATGGTGTCAGAGATGTTCAGTTCGCCCAGACCAGTAATCGCGATGATGTCGCCTGCTTCCGCAAGGTCGCTGTCAATACGCTCCAGGCCCAGGTGGGTCAGAACTTTACCGACTTTACCGTTACGCGTTTTACCTTCGCTATCAATGATAGTGACCTGCTGGTTCGGTTTTACTTTACCGCGTTTGATACGGCCGATACCGATAACGCCAACGTAGTTGTTGTAGTCCAGCTGAGAGATTTGCATCTGCAGCGGGCCGTCCAGGTCAACGTCCGGCGCCGGGACGTGATCAACGATCGCCTGATACAGCGGAGTCATGTCTTCCGCCATATCTTCGTGATCCAGACCGGCGATACCGTTCAGCGCCGACGCGTAAACGATAGGGAAATCCAGCTGTTCGTCGGTTGCGTCGAGGTTAACGAACAGGTCGAATACCTGATCGACAACCCAGTCCGGACGCGCGCCAGGACGGTCAACTTTGTTGATAACAACAATCGGCTTCAGACCATAGGCAAAAGCTTTCTTGGTGACGAAGCGCGTCTGCGGCATCGGGCCATCAAAGGCGTCAACCACCAGCAGCACAGAATCCACCATGGACATAACACGTTCAACTTCACCACCGAAGTCGGCGTGCCCAGGGGTATCAACGATGTTGATACGGTAATCATTCCATTTGATAGCGGTGTTTTTAGCGAGGATAGTAATCCCACGCTCTTTCTCCAAATCGTTGGAGTCCATCACTCGTTCTTGTGCTTCAGTACGCGCGTCGAACGTACCGGATTGCTGTAGCAGCTTATCAACCAGGGTAGTTTTACCATGGTCGACGTGCGCGATGATGGCGATATTACGCAGATTTTCGATCACAACTTTGCCTCAGGCATTAGAAATAGCGCGTTATTGTACACGGATTAATCGCGCTACAAAACAGGATCACAAACATCCTCCGCAAACAAGTATTGCAGAGATTCTTTGTGATCGCTTTCACGGAGCGTTAAAAGGGCTATTAAAATTATTTTGCACCAAAAAAGTGCTTCATGCTCACGCAAAAGCACTATATTGGTGCAATGTATTCATTTTGGTGCAACCCTTTTGCACGATGATGTGCATGATAACGCCTTTTGGGGGCAATTTAAAAGTTGGCACAGATTTCGCTTTGTATATTTTAAGGCAACAACGCCACTTTTAAGTAGTTAGAAAGTTTCGTTTCCACGACGACAATGACCAATCCGGGAGAGTTTAAGTATGTCCGCTGAACACGTTTTGACGATGCTGAACGAGCATGAAGTGAAGTTTGTCGATCTCCGCTTCACCGATACCAAAGGTAAAGAACAGCACGTTACTATTCCTTCTCATCAAGTAAATGCCGAATTCTTCGAAGAAGGCAAAATGTTTGATGGCTCCTCGATTGGCGGCTGGAAAGGTATTAACGAATCCGACATGGTTCTGATGCCGGATGCGACCACCGCGCTGATCGACCCGTTCTATGAAGAACCGACCCTGATCCTCCGTTGCGACATCCTGGAACCAGGCACCCTGCAAGGCTATGACCGCGACCCGCGCTCCATTGCTAAGCGTGCTGAAGAATATCTGCGTTCCACCGGCATTGCTGACACCGTACTGTTCGGGCCAGAACCAGAATTCTTCCTGTTCGATGACGTCCGTTTTGGTGCGTCCATCTCTGGTTCCCACGTTGCTATTGATGATATCGAAGGCGCATGGAACTCTGCCACCAAATATGAAGGCGGCAACAAAGGTCACCGTCCTGGCGTGAAAGGCGGTTACTTCCCGGTTCCACCCGTAGACTCTTCTCAGGATATCCGCTCTACCATGTGTATGATTCTGGAAGAGCTGGGCCTGGTTGTTGAAGCTCATCACCACGAAGTGGCGACTGCCGGTCAGAACGAAATCGCTACCCGCTTCAATACCATGACCAAAAAAGCGGACGAAATTCAGATCTATAAATACGTTGTGCACAACGTCGCGCATCGCTTCGGTAAAACCGCCACCTTTATGCCAAAACCGATGTTCGGCGATAACGGTTCCGGTATGCACTGCCACATGTCGCTGTCTAAAAATGGCGTAAACCTGTTCTCCGGCGATAAATACGCAGGCCTGTCTGAAGAAGCCTTGTACTACATTGGCGGCGTTATCAAACACGCTAAAGCGATTAACGCATTGTCTAACCCGACAACCAACTCCTACAAACGTCTGGTCCCGGGTTACGAAGCGCCGGTTATGCTGGCTTACTCTGCCCGTAACCGCTCCGCGTCTATCCGTATTCCGGTAGTTACCTCGCCGAAAGCGCGCCGTATCGAAGTTCGTTTCCCGGATCCGGCAGCCAACCCGTATCTGTGCTTTGCCGCTCTGCTGATGGCCGGTCTTGACGGAATCAAGAACAAAATCCATCCGGGCGAAGCTATGGACAAAAACCTGTACGATCTGCCGCCAGAAGAAGCGAACGAGATCCCACAGGTTGCAGGCTCTCTGGAAGAAGCACTGAATGCGCTGGACGCAGACCGTGAATTCCTGACCGCCGGTGGCGTATTCACTAACGACGCCATTGATGCTTACATTGCGCTGCGTACTGGGGAAAACGACCGCGTGCGTATGACTCCGCATCCGGTTGAGTTCGAACTGTACTACAGCGTCTAATTTTGCTGTAAATCCCTGGCGTTCCGTGTTGTGGCGTGGAGTACCAGGGATGTTTTGTTGCCGTGGAAACTTCAGCCCATCTCAGGATGGGCTTTTTTCTCCACCAACACGCTGATCTCATGAGCTTTTTATTTATAAAAAGCTATAATGCACTAAAATAGTGCACCTTTTTCAGGAGACTGTCAGATGGCAACAGGCACACTGCCCGATGCTGGGCAGATCCTTAACTCTTTAATCAACAGTATCTTACTGGTCAACGATGACCTGGAAGTTCATTACGCGAACCCAGCGGCGCAGCAGTTGCTGGCGCAAAGTTCACGCAAGCTGTTTGGTACGCCACTTCCAGAGCTGTTGAGCTATTTCTCGCTGAATATCGGCCTCATGCAAGAGAGCCTGGCGGCGGGTCAGGGATTTACCGATAACGAAGTGACGTTGGTTATTGACGGACGCTCGCACATCCTTTCCCTGACTGCGCAACGTTTGCCAGAAGGCTTTATTCTGCTGGAAATGGCCCCAATGGATAATCAGCGTCGCCTGAGCCAGGAACAGCTTCAGCAAGCCCAACAGGTCGCCGCACGAGATTTAGTGCGCGGTCTGGCCCACGAGATTAAAAATCCGCTGGGAGGGTTGCGCGGCGCGGCGCAACTGCTGAGCAAAGCGTTGCCCGATCCAACGCTGACGGAATACACCAAAGTTATTATTGAACAGGCCGATCGGTTAAGAAATCTGGTCGACCGTCTGCTGGGACCACAGCATCCGGGGATGCACGTAACAGAAAGTATCCACAAAGTTGCTGAGCGGGTGGTAAAGCTGGTATCGATGGAGTTGCCAGATAACGTCAAACTGGTTCGCGACTATGACCCGAGTCTGCCGGAACTCCCGCATGACCCGGATCAAATTGAACAAGTGCTGCTAAATATCGTGCGCAATGCGCTACAGGCACTGGGACCGGAAGGGGGTGAGATCACCCTGCGCACCCGAACAGCCTTCCAGCTCACTCTGCACGGCGTGCGTTACCGCCTCGCCGCACGCATTGATGTTGAAGATAACGGTCCAGGGATCCCATCCCACTTACAAGATACGCTGTTTTATCCGATGGTTAGCGGGCGTGAAGGCGGCACCGGACTCGGCCTGTCTATTGCCCGCAGCCTTATCGATCAGCACTCCGGCAAAATTGAATTTACCAGTTGGCCAGGGCATACCGAATTCTCGGTGTACCTGCCTATTCGGAAGTAGAGGTGTTTATGCAACGAGGGATAGCCTGGATCGTTGACGACGATAGCTCCATCCGTTGGGTGCTTGAACGCGCGCTCACCGGGGCAGGCTTGAGTTGTACAACATTTGAAAATGGCAACGAGGTGCTTAATGCCCTCACCACCAAAACCCCGGATGTTCTGCTGTCTGACATCCGTATGCCGGGGATGGATGGGTTAGCGCTACTAAAGCAGATTAAACAGCGTCATCCGATGCTCCCGGTCATCATCATGACAGCGCATTCGGATCTGGACGCCGCGGTTAGCGCCTATCAACAAGGCGCCTTTGATTATCTGCCGAAACCGTTTGATATTGATGAAGCGGTAGCGCTGGTTGATCGCGCGATTAGCCATTATCAGGAACAGCAGCAGCCACGTAATACGCCGATGAATAGCCCGACAGCCGATATTATCGGCGAAGCGCCGGCGATGCAGGATGTTTTTCGCATTATCGGCCGCCTGTCGCGCTCGTCAATCAGCGTGTTGATCAACGGAGAATCCGGTACCGGTAAAGAGCTGGTCGCCCATGCGCTGCACCGCCACAGTCCGCGCGCGAAGGCCCCGTTTATTGCGCTAAATATGGCGGCTATCCCGAAGGATTTGATTGAATCAGAACTTTTCGGCCATGAGAAAGGCGCTTTTACCGGTGCGAATACCGTGCGTCAGGGGCGCTTTGAACAGGCAGATGGCGGCACGTTATTCCTTGACGAAATCGGCGATATGCCGCTGGACGTACAGACACGTCTGCTGCGTGTTCTGGCTGACGGTCAGTTTTATCGCGTAGGCGGATATGCTCCGGTGAAAGTGGATGTGCGTATCATCGCCGCCACCCACCAGAACCTTGAACTACGCGTGCAGGAAGGCAAATTTCGTGAGGATTTATTCCACCGCCTGAACGTCATTCGCGTCCATCTCCCACCGCTGCGCGAGCGGCGGGAGGATATTCCACGCCTGGCGCGGCATTTTCTGCAAATTGCCGCTCGTGAACTGGGCGTCGAAGCCAAGCTGCTACATCCGGAAACGGAAATGGCGCTGACCCGGCTGGCCTGGCCTGGTAACGTACGTCAGTTGGAAAATACCTGTCGCTGGCTGACAGTGATGGCCGCAAGCCAGGAGGTTCTGACTCAGGATCTTCCCAGCGAGCTGTTTGAAACCGCGGTACCGGATAATCCGACGCAAATGCTACCGGATAGCTGGGCCACGCTGCTGGGACAATGGGCCGATCGCGCCTTGCGTTCTGGTCATCAAAACCTGCTATCGGAAGCACAGCCGGAAATGGAGCGAACATTGCTGACCACCGCGCTGCGCCATACTCAGGGCCATAAACAAGAAGCGGCGCGTCTGCTGGGGTGGGGGCGTAACACGCTGACGCGTAAGCTAAAAGAGTTAGGAATGGAGTAGCCGGGCGGCAGTGTGTAAAAAATAGTCACCCAGCGCAAACTGCTGCTATTTTGTACTTTACTGTTGCAGTGCATTGGGTATGATCTTGCCCGGAAAGACGGGGGAAATCATGCTTGAATCACTCATAAATATTATATCGAGCGGTGCTGCAGCCAGCCATACGCCGCAAACGGCGATAGCTGCCGTTCTGTGCGCAGCTATAGTTGGTCTGTTTAACTGATTCATTCACCCTCTCCTTGTTCGGGAGAGGGTGAGTGGTTTAAATCACCCGGGAAAACTGCTGCATCCGCGCTTTCTGGCGCAAATAAGCATCAAAACACATACAGATGTTGCGAATTAACAACCTGCCTTTTGCCGTCACCTGAATGCCTTTTTCGTTCACATCCACCAGCCCATCGTTAGCCAGCGGCGCCAGTAGCTGCAAATCCTGGGCAAAATAGCGGCCAAAATCTAACGCCCACTGCGCTTCTATCACGGAAAAATCGAGGCGGAAATTGCAGATGAGAGACTTAATGACATCACGACGAATACAGTCATCGCGAGTCAGCGCAATGCCGCGCCACAGCGCCGTTCCGGTTTCATCTACCTGCTGATAATATTTCTTCAGCTCTTTCTGATTCTGCGCATAGCAATCGCCAATCATACTGATCGCCGAGACGCCCAGTCCCAGCAGGTCGGTATCTCCCTGAGTGGTGTATCCCTGAAAATTGCGATGCAAAATGCCTTCACGTTGGGCTATCGCCAGTTCATCATCCGGACGAGCAAAATGGTCCATACCAATAAACTGATACCCCGCGGCCGTCAGCGAATCTATGGTCTCCTGCAGGATATCCAGCTTCTGCGCGGCCGAAGGTAAATCAACATCTTTGATTTTTCGCTGCGCGGCAAAAAGCGTCGGCAGATGAGCATAGTTAAAGACGCTCAGACGATCGGGGTTTAACTCCGCCACTTTCCGTAACGTAAAGGCAAAGCTCTGCGGCGTTTGCTTCGGCAAGCCGTAAATCAGATCAATATTGGTAGAGGTAAAGCCGATCTCGCGCGCATGGTTGAGCAGGGCGAAGATAAACGCTTCATCCTGCTCGCGATTCACCCGTTGCTGTACTTCTTTGTTGAAGTCCTGCACGCCCATACTCAGGCGGTTGAAGCCTTCAGCGCGTAAATGATCCAGTACATCAAGCTCGATTTCACGGGGATCGACCTCAATGGAAATCTCCGCATCGGCATTAAAATTAAAATGCGTTCGCAGCAACGTCATCAGACGGCTAATTTGCGCCTTGTTTAAATAGGTCGGCGTGCCGCCGCCCCAGTGCAGTTGACTCACCAGGCGACCAGCGAAAAGCGGGGCGCGATGAATAATCTCCTGCTCAAGGACATCCAGATACTGATCGGCTTTATGCTGCTGCCGGGTAACAATTTTATTGCAGCCGCAGAAATAGCACAGCTTATGGCAAAACGGGATATGTACATACAGCGATAAAGGTCGCTGCGGATAGCGGGCAACCGCTGCGTCAAATTCAGCGGCGCCAAATTCCGCAGAAAACTCCAGCGCAGTGGGATACGAAGTATAACGCGGCCCGGAATAGTTATATTTCTGGATCAGGGCCAGATCCCAGTCGATTAACTGCACAGACATGCTCACTCCTTCCGATGGTGCCGTCGGCGGGTACGCCGCGCCGGCCCAACCGCACCTCGGGTAATGAGCCGGTTGCGCAGCCAGCTTTTACGCCGCGACAACCGTCGTAGTTTAACGAATAACCACAGCAGATAACATATAACCAGAAGGGTTATAAGCAGGACCGGGAACCCGATGGGATGCAAATGTTAGTTTCCACCCTTCAGTAAGCGCATCATATCTTCTTTGCGCTCTTCCTCTTCCTCATCGTCGTCATCATCATAAGAGAGCCCAAGTTGCTGCATTAGCTCATCAATACGATCCAGTTGGGCATCCATCCATGTTTGCTCTTCAGCATTCAGGGTATCGCCCTCTTCCAGACGTTCCAGCAGCGCGTCCAGGCGCTCATCATTCTCCAGCAAATCCAGCTCAGCCTGCGGTGAAAGCATAGGTTTCTCGCTCTTCGGTTTATGCTGCTTAACCGTTGGGGTACTGTCAGTCACGCCCAACGGGATCGGTTTTTTACTGCCAATTCGGGGATCATGCTGTTGGCCCTGCTTTTTACTCGCTGAAGCAGTTTGAGCGCCGGTCATACGACTACCTGGCGCATGACCGCGATGCTTCTTCTGATGCTTACGCTCGCGGGCTTCCTGGTTCAATTCTTCGCGCGTTTTACGACTTTTTTTGCCATGAGGTACGGATGACGGTTTTTTCATAATGTGTAATCTTCAGGCCATTTTCTTCAGTATAGAATTGAGGCGGAATCTAGCAGAAAGCAAGCAAAGAAAAAAGGCGACAGATTACTCTGCCGCCTTTTTCCGCACTGATAACCCTTAATGGGCTTCCACTTTCCATGTTAGCTCACGACGCACCCTGTCTTTCCTTTAGCTACCCACGATCCCTGTTACGTCCATTTCCTTGTTAAAACGTCTTCCCAGACGCGTGTCATCCTGACAATCGGTGGTCTTCACCTTCCTGGAGCTTCCTGACCCCTCATCCTGAGTCGCAATCCTGATAAGCATCCTCGCCCTTCATTGCTACTTTACTGGTTTGAGAAAAACCTACAACCCGCTGTACAAGAAAAACACAGATTTAAGAATTTTCCATCAATTTAATCTGATGATTTATAAACGGTTGTATAATTTACGCTCGGTTTTTTCTCATGAATTTCTTATATATACAGTAGTCAATGTCTTACAAAACATATGGCCTTTGCCTGCACGGTCATGCACGGTTAAAAACAGTCTTTTTCTGCTGTTCAGGTATAATCCCCCACTATAACCTGATTTTACGGAGACGACCGTCTTGACCAACTGGAATTATCAACTGACGCATTTTGTCACGAGTGCGCCGGATATCCGCCATCTTCCTGCAGATACGGGTATCGAAGTGGCATTTGCTGGCCGCTCCAATGCCGGGAAATCCAGCGCCCTGAACACGTTGACTAACCAGAAAAACCTGGCGCGCACATCAAAAACGCCAGGTCGTACACAGCTCATCAACTTGTTTGAAGTCGCTGAAGGCAAACGCCTGGTCGACCTGCCTGGCTATGGTTATGCACAGGTCCCGGAGGAGATGAAAATCAAATGGCAGCGCGCCCTGGGTGAATATCTGGAGAAGCGCCTGTGTCTGAAAGGCCTGGTCGTACTGATGGATATTCGCCATCCGCTAAAAGATCTCGATCAGCAGATGATCCAATGGGCCGTTGAAAGCAATATACCGGTTCTGGTGTTACTCACTAAGGCCGACAAGCTGGCCAGCGGGGCGCGTAAAGCGCAGATCAACCTGGTACGCGAGGCGGTGGTCGCTTTTAACGGTGATGTTCAGGTGGAAGCCTTTTCTTCACTGAAAAAGCAGGGGGTGGATAAACTGCGCCAGAAGCTGGATAGCTGGTATAGCGATCTCCCTCCTCAGGAAGCGCCTGAAGACGAGAAATAATTTTTCCCGTTTCCCCGGATAACAGCGCGCAGAGCTTTATCCGGGCCGTCCCTTCGCTATCATCCGGATGGCAAAAATTTTCTTGTGCACAATAAAAAACGCCCCGGTCATAAATGACCGGGGCGGCTAAAATATTCAGCCAAATCCGATTACGTGAAGTAAAAGGTCTGAAAGATAGAACATCTTACCTCTGTACCCTACGTCTTTAACTCTACTCTTCTTTCAGTTACGGATAAAGCATTTTTTGTAGTTTTTTTTCATTCTTTACATAGCAAATTCAAATGATCATCACAAAAAGCGATAAGTTATGTTGCTCACTTACAAAAAATGGCCTTACCCGTCGCGTATTTAGTGCGCTTGATCCCAGTTATCTCCGCTTCCAACTTCGACCAACAGCGGAACCGCCAGCGTCGTACTGCTTTCCATCAGCTCATGGACCTTCTTCGCTACGGCATCCAGGTCATCTTTATGCACTTCGAAAACTAATTCATCGTGTACCTGCATGATCATACGTACGCGGGGTTTTTCACTCAGTAACCAGTTATCGACTGCGATCATCGCTCGCTTAATAATGTCCGCAGCGGTACCTTGCATCGGGGCATTGATCGCCGCACGCTCGGCACCTGCGCGCCGTGCGCCGTTGCTGGATTTAATATCAGGAAGATAAAGGCGGCGGCCATCCAGAGTTTCGACGTACCCCTGTTCTTTTGCCTGCGCCCGCGTACGCTCCATATATTCCAGTACGCCAGGATAGCGCTCAAAGTAGAGATCCATATATTTTTGTGCTTCTTTTCGCGGAATATTGAGCTGCCGCGCGAGACCAAACGCGCTCATGCCGTAAATCAGGCCAAAGTTGATCGCCTTCGCACTGCGACGCTGCTCACTACTTACGCTATCCAGAGGCAAGCCAAAGACCTCTGCCGCGGTGGCCCGGTGGATATCCTTACCTTCTGCAAACGCGGTTAACAGGCCCTTATCGCGAGACAAATGCGCCATGATACGCAGCTCAATTTGCGAATAGTCGGCAGAAACAATCAGATAGTCTTCCGGAGCGATAAATGCCTGGCGAATGCGGCGCCCTTCATCGTTGCGTACCGGAATATTTTGCAGGTTCGGGTCGGTGGACGACAGGCGCCCCGTTGCGGTAACCGCCTGATGATAGGAAGTATGCACTCGACCCGTTTTCGGGTTAATCATCAGCGGCAGCTTATCGGTATAGGTAGATTTGAGTTTCGCCAGTCCCCGATATTCCAGAATCACTTTCGGCAGCGGATAATCCAGCGCCAGCTCTTCCAGCACCTCTTCCGATGTAGATGGCGCGCCGCCCGGGGTTTTCTTGAGCGGTTTAATCCCTTGTTTTTCAAACAAGATTGTTTGCAGTTGCTTTGGTGAAGAGAGGTTAAACTCTTCACCAGCGATCTCGTAGGCCTTTTGCTCCAGTTCAACCAGGCGTTTAGCGATTTCCTGAGAATGCGCATGCAGCACGGCCGGATCAATCTTCACGCCATTGCGCTCAACGCGCGAAAGCACCGGAACCAGCGGCATTTCGATATTTTTAAAGACGTTCAGCGGCCCTTCGTTCTGCTGAAGTTTTGGCCACATTTTCAAATGCAGTTGCAGAGTGACATCAGCATCTTCCGCTGCGTAACGACCCGCTTCTTCCAGCGCGATCTGGTTAAATGTGAGCTGATTTTTCCCCTTGCCGGCAATCTCTTCAAAGGTAATCGTTTTGTGATTTAGCCAGCGCGCGGAGAGGCTATCCATATCATGGCGACCCGCTACGCTGTCGAGAATATAGGATTCCAGCATGGTATCAAACGCGATACCGCGCAGCTCAATGCCGTAGTTAGCCAGAATCCCCCGGTCATACTTGAGATTCTGCCCAACCTTCAGAAGATTATTGTCTTCCAGCAGCGGTTTCAGCAGCGCCAGCACACGATCCCGCGGGATCTGATCCGGCGCATCCAGATAATCATGGGCGACCGGTACATAAGCCGCCATGCCCGGCTCAACGGCGAAGGACAGACCAACCATATTGGCAGAAACGTTATCCAGGCTGTCGGTCTCGGTATCAAAAGCGAAGAGCGGCGCTTCCTTCAGTTTTGCGATCCACGTCGTCAGCGTTTCTTCATCGAGAATCGTGACATAATTTTCAGCGGAGAGCGCCGTCGCCGCTGGCTCTTCTTTATCTGTCACCTCAGCAACGGCTTCCAGCGGCTTCGCCGCTGGCCTGGTCCCCTTCGCCTGCAGCCACTTGCCGGATTCAACATCAGTGATCCAGCGTTTGAATTCATATTTTTTAAACAGCGCCAGCAGTTCATCCGCGACCGGTTGTGCAACCAGTAGCTCTTCACAACCCAACTCCAGCTCAACGTCAGTTTTAATCGTCGCCAGCTGATAAGAGAGATATGCCACCTCTTTATTTTGTTCCAGCTTCGCCGCCATCGTTTTCGCGCCACGGAAGCTCAGTGCGGCGATTTTTTCAGGCTCAGCATATAACGTATCAAGACCGCCCAGCCCCTGTAACAATGCCTGCGCGGTCTTTTCTCCCACACCCGGCACGCCCGGAATGTTGTCCGACGAATCGCCCATAAGGGCAAGGAAATCAATGATCAACTCCGGCGGTACGCCATATTTCGTCACCACTTCATCCGGGCCAAGGATGGTGTTGGTCATCGTGTTGATCAGGGTAATTCCCGGCGTAACCAGTTGGGCCATATCTTTATCGCCGGTACTGATCAGCACCGGACGGCCCGCTTTTTCGGCTTCACGCGCCAGAGTGCCGATTACATCGTCAGCTTCTACGCCAGGAACAGCCATCAGCGGCAGGCCCATTGCTTTCACCATGGCATGCAACGGCTCGATCTGCGCCCGCAGATCGTCCGGCATCGGTGGACGATGAGATTTATAGTGCTCAAACAGTTCATCACGGAACGTCTTCCCTTTGGCATCAAAAACGACGACGGCGTGAGTCGGTTGATACTGCAGAATCAGGCTACGCAGCATATTCAGCACGCCATACATTGCGCCTGTCGGTTCACCGGCGCTGTTAGTCAGCGGGGGAAACGCATGATATGCCCGGTAAAGGTAAGAGGAGCCGTCAACGAGGATGAGAGGGTTTTCTGGGATCTGAACCATAATTTCCGTGCCTGTTTATCAGATTATCGGTAAAGGATGCCACAGACGGGCATTAAATCCTGAATTTTTCCCACATTTCGTCGAAAAGATTCGCCGTAGCTGGCGAGGGTGTTGCACATTAATCTGTGGATAACTTTGTGTATATTTTTATAACCAGAGCTATCCGGAGCAGAACAGCACAGCACACATATCAATTATTCATTATTTTTCAAAGCATTATATTTATAGTTGTATCGTTAATATCATTATGATGACTCAATGTTCCATGTGGATATAAGATCCAGAAATTTTTCTGTTCTGGTAACAACCGTCATTTACTGTATTTTCTGATAAAATCAGCCCCTTACGTTGTTTAAATGCGTTCTTTGTCAGCCTAACTTTCTGAATAAATTAACTATGTCGAGATTACTCGCTGCGATAACGTTTCCGTTGAGTATCGCCCTTACCATCGTAGTCACCATAATCTGTTCCGTGCCGATCATCGTTGCCGGACTGATTAAACTTCTAGTGCCTATTCCACCGGTCTGGCGCTCGATATCCGTTTTTTGCAATTTCATGATGTATTGCTGGTGTGAAGGGTTGGCGCTGCTGCTATATCTTAATCCCTGGCTAAAATGGGACGTTCAGGGCCTTGAGGGGCTGAGTAAGAAAAACTGGTATCTGCTAATCAGCAACCATCACAGTTGGGCGGATATCGTGGTGCTCTGCGTGCTGTTTCGCAAACATATCCCGATGAATAAATACTTCCTTAAACAGCAACTGGCCTGGGTGCCGTTCATTGGCCTTGCCTGCTGGGCGCTGGATATGCCCTTTATGCGCCGGTACTCACGTGGTTATTTAATTCGTCATCCGGAGCGTCGCGGCAAAGATGTCGAGACTACGCGCCGCTCCTGCGAGAAATTCCGTACCCATCCAACGACTATTGTTAACTTTGTTGAAGGCTCGCGTTTTACACCAGAAAAGCAGCGTCAGACACGTTCGCCGTATAATAATTTATTGGCCCCAAAGGCGGCGGGAATCGCGATGGCATTGAGCGTGCTGGGCTCGCAGTTTGATAAGCTGCTGAACGTGACTTTATGCTATCCGGAGAACGACCAACGGCCGTTTTACGACATGCTAAGCGGCCGACTGACGCGGATTGTGGTGCGAGTCAGTCTTGAGCCTGTTACTGAAGATCTGCATGGCGATTATGTGAATGATAAAAATTTTAAGCGCCGCTTTCAGCGTTGGCTAAATACGCTGTGGGAAGAAAAGGATCGGCAGTTAACAGAAATAATGCGGCTGAGTAAAAAATAATTTTTCTCGCAAATAACAACAACGCCGGTCAGTGACCGGCGTTCAGTTTTTACTTCTTCTCAACTAACTGTTTAACAGTATCAGCATATTGGGCAACGAATGCATCCATATTGCTGGTATCCATCCCTTGTGGGTTGAGCTGATATTTACCGTTAACGTACATTGCTGGTACGCCCTGCAGTTGAAAATCAGCCGCAGCTTTCTCTTGCTGAGCCACCAGAGACTTCACTACAAAGCTGTTCCAGGCTGCATCGTATTCTTCCCCTTTCACACCAGCATCAACGAAGACTTTACGGATATCCGCCACGGTCTGCACGGTCTGCGTTTTCTGTACCGCTTCAAACATTGGAACGGTAATTTTATCTTCCACACCCAGCGCCATGGCCACAGCCCAGGCATGGGTTAGATCCTTGCCCAATGGGCCGAGGAAGTCGACGTGGTATTTCGTCATTTTGACGCCTTCAGGCAGCTTTTTCTTCACGTTATCTGAAACATGAAGTACCTCTTCGAACTGGTAGCAGTGCGGGCAGTAGAACGAGAAGAACTCAAGCACCTGCGGCTCGCCAGCAACGGGCTTATCAAGGGTAATATATTGCTTACCATCGGTGATCTGGGCAGCGGATGCACTAAAAGCCAGAATCATACCAGCCAGCGCCAGCCAAATTTTTTTCATGATTAATTCTCTCCTGGGTATATCACATTAATACATTGGCGTTAACTGAAGAGGGGGTTCCTGCAGAACCTTCACCTGCTCAAGAAAAGTTGTTATCTGCCCGCGCCAGTAATCTTCCCCGGTTAACCATGGGAAATTGACGGGAAAAGCGGGATCGTTCCAGCGTCTGAGCAACCACGCCAGATAATAAACTAACCGCATTGCGCGTAAAGGTTCGATGAGCGCGATTTCATCTGTATTGAAAGCACTGAACTCTTCATACGCTTCAATGATCATTTCCAGTTGCATGCGCTGCTCGGCTTTATCACCATTCAACAGCATCCAGAGATCCTGAACAGCCGGGCCATTTCGTGAGTCATCTAAATCAACAAACAGGGGACCATCGCACCAGAGTATGTTTCCCGCGTGGCAATCACCATGCAAACGCAAAATATTGGCGCTCCCGTGCCATCGTGCCATTACCGCATCAATCAGCTTGTCGGCAGCGCTAAGAAAAGCCTCTTTAAGCGAGGCAGGAATAAGCCTGGAGTGCTCAAAGACCTGGCGCGGCTCAAGGAGATACTCATTGATGCCAATATCAGGACGAGCAACAAAACGCTGTTTACGTCCCGTTTGATGCATGCGGCCCAGATAGCGCCCAACCCATTCCATCTGATCAAGGTTATCCGCCTCAAACTGGCGTCCGCCCAGACTTGGAAAAACGGCGAAAAAGAACCCCTGATGCTGGTGAAGCGTATTTTCGTTAAACGATAATGGCGCGGCAACGGGAACGTCGTCCTGGACAAGCTGAAGGGAAAACTGGTGTTCTTCGAGAATTTGTGCTGCGGACCAGCGTTCAGGACGATAGAATTTCACCACATAACGGTGACGATCTTCGTCCTGAAACTGGTAAACGCGGTTCTCATAGCTGTTAAGCGGCGTGAGACCGGAATCCACCCGCATTCCCAGATTAAACAGACCATCAATGATGGTATCCGGGTGAAGCGTCTGAAAAGTAAAAGCCTTATCGTGCATCCTGACATCCGATAATCGTACGAATGATTCAGGATATCATCTCATTGCCCGTTCTGCGGCAGCGCTTACAACCTTTTACTCTTTAATTATGCCACGAGCACGTAGCAAGGCGGTTTTGAAATCCTCTTCATAATCTTTCTGAATGCCAGGAATAACGGCTTCTTTCGCAGAGTCGCGCATTTTCAGATGATAAATCAGAATATCGTCGGAAAGATCGCTCAATTCACCGGTATAACCCGCCTCTTTTGCCAGTTTTTGCAAGAATTGCATTAAATTCAGTTCAGGATCTTTCTGCCAGGCTGGCTGGAGAAGCTCAATGACTTCATTCAGGCGTTTACATTTCATAGGGTTGCTCCTTACTCTTAATATGAATACGTTAGCAGGGACAATCCCACAATGAAAGAGGCGATATTAATATGCAGGGCGAGGTAATAACCGGTGTTGTGCTGGCCGGAGGACGGGCCACACGCATGGGCGGGATAGATAAAGGATTGCAGTTGCTAAACGGTAAGGCCTTGTGGCGTCACGTCGCAGATGCGTTAGAACCCCAGGTAACAAACCTGGTGGTTAGCGCTAATCGCAATCTTGATCGCTGGCAAAAAAGCGGTTACCCGATTATTACTGACAGCCTGAACAATTTTCCTGGCCCGCTCGCCGGAATGCTGTCTGTTATGCAACAAGTCGACAATGAGTGGTTTCTGTTTTGCCCATGTGATACGCCATTCATCCCCCCATTTCTCGCAGAGCGCTTAATACAGCAGAAAGAATCGTCCCCGGCCGTTTGGGTACATGACGGTGCACGCGATCATCCTGCGATTGCTTTAGTGAACCGAGAGGTAATTCCAGAACTGGAAACTTATCTGGCCGCAGGCGAGCGGCGCGTGATGGTATTTATGCGCAAAATTACCGGGCATTCTGTCGATTTTAGCGATGTAAAATCAGCATTTATTAACGTCAACACGCTTGAGGATCTACAAAGTATGCAGGAACCATCATGATCCCTCTTTTAGCGATTTCCGCCTGGAGCGGTACGGGTAAGACGACGTTATTAAAGAAATTAATTCCGGCATTATGCGCGGAAGGCTTACGCCCGGGACTCATTAAACATACGCATCACGATATGGATGTGGACAAACCTGGTAAAGACAGTTATGAGCTACGTAAAGCCGGGGCAGCTCAGACGATTGTCGCCAGTTCACAGCGTTGGGCGTTAATGACGGAAACGCCTGATAAACCTGTTCTGGATCTTAACTGGCTGGTTAGCAGAATGGATACATCAACGTTAGATTTGGTGCTGGTGGAAGGTTTTAAGCATGAATCTGTGCCTAAGATTTTACTTTATCGGCAAAACGGCAGGCATAGCGCGGAAGAGTTGGTATTTGATGAGCATGTCATTGCGGTGGCCAGTGATATTCCTGTCGGAACATCACTGCCAGTGTTAGATCTAAATGATATTCCGCAGATCGCCGCGTTTATTATGCAGTGGTTAAAATGGCGAGATTAGAATGGTAGATATTTCAGTATTTCGCCATGCTTTATAACCCTGCGAGCAGTTAACGATCTTTTCGGGTGGCGAAAACGCAAAAAGGCCATCCGTGAGGATAGCCTTTTCACTTATCTGATGCCTGGCAGTTTATGGCGGGCGTCCTGCCCGCCACCCTCCGGGCCGTTGCTCCGCAACGTTCAAATCCGCTCCCGGCGGATTTGTCCTCCTCAGGAGAGCGCTCACCGACAAACAACAGATAAAGCAAAGGGCCCGGTCTTTCGACTGAGCCCTTTGCTTTATTTGATGCCTGGCAGTTCCCTACTCTCGCATGGGGAGACCCCACACTACCATCGGCGCTACGGCGTTTCACTTCTGAGTTCGGCATGGGGTCAGGTGGGAC
>NZ_JBDYQK010000021.1:0-93851 GCF_043832615.1 Klebsiella sp. KE9456 | reverse complement strand
CCCCCTGCCCGTTCACACGCTGTGGATATAACGAATATCCGCGTATTTATAGTGAACGGAACAGGCCACGGAATCTGAATGGGCGAAAATGAAAAATGCGCCATTTTCGCCAGAACCACCGATTAACGGAACCGCGCAGCCAGCCATAAACACGGCTGACCGCCCTCTGACTGACCAGCATCAGGATCATTGCCTGATTTTAAGCTATTCAATCCAGTATCAAAAACAGGTTAATTTTGAGACTGTTATTCCAGCGTATTCTTATAGATGACCCCATCCTTCACTATCAGCTTAAAAGCCTGTTCAGGTTGTGCAATCAGTTGAATATCGTTCAAAGGATCGCCATCAACAAGGAGCAGATCCGCCAGCGCACCCGCTTCTACCACTCCCAGTTTTCCCGGATACGGGTTGCGAGGGCCAGACATGGCACACAGTTCAGCATTGACGCTAGTGGCCATTTTCAAAATTTCCAGAGGGGTATACCAGCGGATAAGCTTAGCCAACTGTGCCCCCTGCCGCGTCGCCAGACGAGCATCAAACAACGTGTCCGTGCCCCAGGCCGTTTTAATGTTATGCTTCTTCGCCAGTTGATAAGCCGTATCGGTGCCAGCCGACATCAACAATTGCTTGGCCCGCGAGGCGGGGGTAGCCATAGGAACGGCATCCTCATCATCAAGGAAAGGTTGCAGGCACCACCATAGCTTTTTCTCAGCCATGAGCCGCACAGTTTTCTCGTCAACCAGTTGCCCATGTTCGATACACTTCACGCCTCCTTCAATCGCCATCGTGACAGCACGCGCGGTATAGGCATGAACGGTAACATAGGTTCCCCAGTTTTCAGCTGCCGTTACCGCAGCCTGGATTTCGGGCACAGAGCCCTCGGTAACATCAATACCGTCATACATCGACGCCACGCCGCCGCCCGCCATAAATTTGACCTGCGATGCGCCACGCATCAGTTGTTCCCTGGCGCGTAACAACACCTGATCCGGACCATCTGCAATCGCGGTAATGCCGACGCGTTCGATATAACTTAAATTATCAGCAGGCGCGCGAGGAATGTCACTCAGCATACGAAAGTCGCCATGACCGCCAGTTTGCGAGATAAAAGCGCCCGATGGATAAATACGTGGACCGCTGGTGATTTGCTCATCAATGGCGCGTTTAAGGCCGAATACCGGGCCGCCCATATCACGTACTGTCGTAAAACCACGCAGCAATGTCGCCTGTGCCTCGGCAATTGCCAGCGCCTGTATATAATTAAAATCAGACGTCATGGCTGTCATCATCGACGGTCGCGCCATGATCGCGTGCCAATGGGCGTCAATCAACCCCGGCATCAGTACGCCGCCCTTCCCGTCGATAATCACGGCTTCGTCAGGAAAAGCCTGACCTTCCGCCTCAATCGCCTTAATGAGATGTCCTTCGACAATCACCTGCAGGCCATCACGCAGATGATCCGATATACCGTCAAAAATACGGACATTGGTAAATACTTTTACATGAGACGCATTCGCCGTTGCGGTGCCATGCGGTGAGTTCTTTCCAGGAAGCGCTGAAGCCACGGTTGCAGGCGTGATCGGCGGCGCTTTTGCCGCTTCCCGGGTTAACACCGTATTTATCCGAACAAAGGCGGGACTATGGCAGAGACAGGCTTCGGCATGCTCAGGGGGATTCTCACGGATTTGAATTTTATGCTGCATAGAATAAGACTCCATACTTTGCCGGGACATAAACTGTATACCCGGAAAAATTTATGAACTTTATAATTTTTATATTAAATACATTCAGCCCAAAGATATCTTTATGCCCTAAATAATTCGGGTCGCTGGACGAAACGGCTACTCGCTTTTCACTGCGCTTGCGCCGACTCCGAAGAAGTGAGGCCAAAGGCCAAATCACATGGCAAGAGAGTAAATCCCAGGAGTATCAATAGCGAGGTGACTGGGGTGAACACAAATCTGTCAGTCACCGATTTAAACACCGTAAGGCGGCAGCCCGCCGGGGGCGTCCTATGGATGAATCGAACACGCCACGGCCAACGTCCCCGTCACTTGACGTATGAAGAAAACAGATAATCTTACACAACGTATTTAAATCGCGGATAAATACATTTAAAAAATATACACCAGCCCTGTCGAAAATAATATTGAAAGTATCGTAGCAATTAACCCAGGAATAACAAATGGATGATCGATAATCCGATGCCCTATGCGAGTACATCCCGTGTCATCCATAGCGACGGCAGCCAATAACGTTGGATAATTTGGTAGAATAAAAAGCGAGGCAGTAGCCGGAAAACAAGCAATTAATGTAGTTGGCGCAATGCCTATGCTTAATGCCATCGGAAATAAAATTTTCGTTGATGCCGCCTGAGAATAAAGAAAGCAGGATACCAACATAATAATTATTGCCAGTGTCAGCGGCGAGTCTGACAGATACTCGAACACCATATTTTGCAACCAAACTTTATTGCTATCCATAAATGTAGATCCTAACCAGGCAACGCCCAGTATACAGATACAGGAAGTCATTCCCGTTTTAAATACCGTCGTCGAAGGAATATTATGGACATTCACACGACAAAATAAGACAATTAAAAGTGCGACCGCCATCATAACGGAAATACGTACCTGCCCGCTGTTGAGTACAGGATGTTGTATAAAACCAATTCTTGGGCTACTCATGATGGCGTACAAAAGCACTGCAATCAGACCAATAATAAAGAACAGTACGGAACGTTTCGCCTCTGGCGGGACAGTAATTTTATTATCTGTCGATTGAGAATATACTGCAGTGAGGGGTAACTTGTCTGTTTGCCGGGCACGATCCCAGAACAAATAAAATACAGATGTACACATCAATGCCAGAAATGTTGAGGGTATCGTCACTGAAATAAGCTCCAGATACCCCCAGCCTTGGTTATTTTTCTCCAGTATTCCTGAGAAAAAAATGACTGCTGCGGAGATTGGCGAGGCGACAATCCCCAAAAGAGAAGCGGCTACCGAAATAGCCAGGGCTCTTGTTGGGCGAAGTTGATTATCTTTAGCCACACCCACAATCACCGGCATGCATGCAAATGAAACCTGGCCGGTACTCGCCATCATTGTCAACAACCACGTGGACAAAGGTGCAGTAATGACAAGCAAACGAGGATAACTACGTAACATCCTTTCGGTTAACCTGACCAGATAGTCTATGCCTCCGGCCTCCTGCATGGCAGAAATGGCGATAATGACCACCATGATAAAAACAATGACCAGCATCGGTAGATCGCCCGGTGTTGCGCCCATCATGCACAATACGATGACACCGGCACCACCGGAAAATCCCACCCCAATTCCGCCTACCCGCATGCCAAGGAAAATAAATAACAGAACGACGAAAAATTGCAGCAATATCATGTGTGTATCCTCCACTGGTGGGATGTTTCCTTTTGCTGTAGCCGGGTTATATCAGGAACCTCCCGATATTGCCGCGACGGAGGTCGCTATGTTCTCGCTATCCTCGCTTATTACCGGATTCATCAAACAACCTATCTGCGATATTTCGACCTCAACCATATCGCCAGGCCACAGGTAAAGTGGTGGATGTCGTTTTTTCCCAACCCCGCCAGGAGAACCAGTCAGAATGACATCACCGGGAGAAAGTGCACTGAATGTACTGATATAAGAGATTAATTTAGCAATTTTATGGATCATGTTATAAGTATTATCACGCTGAACTTCCCGACCATTAAGGCGTGTAACAATTTCCAGGTTTTGCGGATCGGATATTTCATCAGTCGTAACCAGCCACGGTCCAAATCCCCCCGTTGAAGGCCAGTTTTTCCCGGCGGTAAACCAGGTGTGCTGCCAGTCCCTGACGGAGCCATCCATATAACAACTGTATCCGGCAATATACTGAAGCGCCTGTTCCTCCGGAATATGTGAGCCGTAACGGCCTATCACCAACGCCAGCTCTCCTTCATAGTCGAACTCGTTACTATCCGAAGGTTTAACTAAACCGCACAAATGCCCTGTTTGCGTATCGGCAAAACGAATAAACAGCGTAGGATCCGGATCCTGCTCGTTAAATTCAACTCTTTTTTCCTGATAATTCATACCAGCACAAATAATTTTATTAGGCCGGGTTATAACAGGTAAAAAGGTGACCTGATTAATCTGATAGTCCGCCTTCTTACCCAATAAAATATTATTTTTTAGCTTATTAACATTGGGAAGAAAAGCGCGAAGATCGGGACACTCCGGGAAGAATGACTGTAGATCTATTATCCCATCGGGTGCGACCAGGCCATATTTTTCATTTCCGTCAACAGAAAAACTCAGTAGTTTCATTATTCACCTTCAATCTTCAGTCAGAAATATCACTCCTGAACTGTTGAGACAAAGAGTCTTGTGACTCCTGATTTGTACACGTGGATACGCGCGTTTATGGCGAAAGTTCTTCCAGAATTGCCCCACGGGTTTCAATACCAAAACTCATCGTAATGAGTCCGCCAATCAGTGCCATCGCGGCAAACAAAAAGAAGACATATTCAACCCCTGCGCCTGCGACAATCAACCCAACCAGCAGCGTTCCCAGAGACGATCCCGCTCTCAGCCAGGCGCTACCAAAACCCGTTCCTATCGCCCGTAGTCGTGTCGGGTAAAGTTCAGCAGAATAGAGATAAAGAGAGAAGGTGACGGTTTGCATCACGGCATAAGCGATACTGGCAAAAATAAGCACCATCACCGCACTGGATGCCCCACTTTCCCCCAGAATCAGTAACGCCAGGGATGACAGAATAAAAGCGGTTCCGTACCAGCGTTTTCTGCCCGTTTTGTCAATAAGCAGCGCACAGGCCAGGGATGCGGCGACCCCCGCAGCGGATGTTATCCAGCCATATGCAAGGCTGAGTGAGACTGAAAGATGGAATGCGCTACGATAAAGCGTTGGCAGCCAGGTTATCATGCCGTTATTGACCATATAAGCGCTTATCCATAGCCCCCAGAGCATCAGCGTACGCTTGAGATAAATACCTGAAAACAGTTCACGCCATCCATTTGCCGTCTGAGGAGGGGCCTTAAACGTCTTCACTACGGGCTCTTCAAGGCTACCGCCCCGGCGGATAACCTCATTTTCCAGACTGGAGACGATACGGTTCGCATCTTCCAGGCGTCCTTTGCTAATCAACCAGCGGGGAGATTCCGGCATCAACCAGCGCAGAGGGGCGGCAATCATTGGCGGGATAAGCCCCACCCAGAACATCGCTTTCCAGCCATACTCCGGAACCAGAAAATAACCAATAATACCGGCGAACATCAGTCCCACCGGGAAAATGACTTCGTATAACAGAAAGAAACGACCGCGTTTACGGGAACCAATAAACTCGTTGATATAAGCGCTGGCAACGGGAACCTCCGCACCAATACCGATGCCCTGTAAAAAGCGGATGAGCAATAACGACCATCCATTCCAGGCAAACAGACACGCTGCGCTCATGGTGACAAATATGATTATGGTTATTTTCAGGACCGTCAGACGTCCCTTTTTCTCTGCCAGTGAACCGAAGAATACCGCACCAAAAAGTTGGCCGACATAACTCGCCGCGATAATAAGCCCGACAAACAGCGGCGTCAGGCTCCATTCACTGATTAGTTCTGGCATAGCAAAAGCAATAGCCAGAACGGTGTAGGAATCAAAAAAAGTGGAAATACCTGTTACCAGGCGGATAAATATTAATTTTCGGGTAACAGGAATACGTTCTATACGTGCAACCAGTTCAGCTGAGTTTGTTGTTATACTGGTTGCAGCGTTACTGGCATTCAGAACTAATGTAGTCATGGTATACCATTCCTGAATGGACGGGAGCGGCAGGAGCATTGCTCTCCCGGTTATACAGTAATATTGTCTGAAAATTATTTATTGTTTGTCTGCGGAACCTGGCAATCAAAAATAACACTGCCACCTTAATCGGAAAATAGTGACAGTCACAGGCAAGTGATATTTGAGAACAGAATAACTATCTTAAGAAAGCAGCATCTATCCGCGATGCAGAGATGCTGCCCTTCTTAATAAGTCTTGTTATTTAGTTACGCGGCCCAGTTCAGCAGCACGAATAGCTGCATGAATTTCTTCTTCTGCACCGTGTTCAAGCGGTAACAGAGGAGAACGTACTGTCGCATGTTCCAGAATACCACGGGCAACCAACGCGTGTTTCAGAGCCACGGTACCTTCCATATGGGAACCACGGTGGTAAACGCTTTTGGTTACAGGCATCAGGCGGTCATGTACTTCGCGAGCTTTTTTGTAATCCCCGGCTTTACCCGCATTAATCATTTCAAGCAGTTCTACCGGCGCAATGTTGCCATAACCGACCAGGAAACCGTCTACGTCAAATGCAGTGTGCAACAGGTATTCATCGTGGCAGCTCAGGATCTGCAGGTCAGGACGTTCACGACGGATAACAGGAATCTCAGTGTCCCAACGGCGCATATTACGCACACCATTCTTCATCGCGAAGACACCTGGCTGTGCTGAAATATCCAGCATGGTTTTCAGGTTGTAGGTGGCTTTGGTGACATCCGGATACTGGAACAGGATAAGCGGCAGGCCACTTTCTTCATAGACCACACGATAACGGTCCTGCGGGGCACCGTCCTGATAGCCGAAGCGTAACCAGCCGTGGGACGGATAGAGCAGACCAGCGGAAGCGCCCGCGGCAACGGCCCGTTTGGCTTCAAGGGCTGCAACCTCAGTGCCTTCACCGGTGATACCAGCAATAATAGGCAGTTTGCCGTCTACCGATTTTACAAAAGCGCGGATAACTGCAGCCTGTTCGTCCTGCGTGAGGAAGGTACCTTCACCGGCATGGCCAAGCACAACCAGACCTTTAACACCGTCAATACTGCCCAGCCAGCTTCCCAGACGCTGAATCGCGTCAAAATCAATGCTGCCATCACGGTTAAATGGGGTAACCGGTGCCGGGGTCAAACCTCTCAGGTCGATATTAATCATGACTGTCTCCTTGGTGGACAATAGTCGCTTTCAGCGATGGGTTTTGAAATGATATGAAATCGTTTCTGCAATCGTTTTCACGTGATTAAATTTGGACCTGGCTGGTGAGCAAGTCAACAGGGGTATAATGAGAAATGAAATTGAGGTCACAAAAACAAAGGGGTTATGCCGTATTTATGAGACATATATCGCAAATTACTCGCCGTCATGTCGACCGGGACACCAGTACGGCGAGCAAGGATTAGCGAGGAGAAGACGTGGACTTACGAGGAATGAGGGTTGGACTAACAGTTCGAATCAGGCGGTTTTCATCTGCATTAAGAAGCATGTCAACGGCGTTTGCAGCAATATGTTCAAGCGGCGTACGGACCGACGTCAGGGCGACCGGTAGCCGACTGACCAGTGGAATATCGTTGTATCCTACGAGGGACAAATCCTGCCCGATGACCATTCCCCGGTGGTGCGCTGCAGCCACAATCCCGATAGCCAATTCATCATTGACAGCAAAAATAGCCGTTGGCGGCGTAGAGGAGTTCAATATCTTCATACCGGCCTCCTCTCCGGAACGAATATCAAAGTCTGATGAAGAGCACCAGGAAGGATTAATTTCTAACCCGGCTTCGCTCATTGCCCGTTCAAACCCTTTTCTTCGGTTAAGAGCATTCGATGCAAAATCAGGCCCACCGACCAGACCAATATTTTTGTGCCCCAAATCAATAAGATGACGTGTTGCAAGATACCCCCCCAGTTCATCGTCACTGACTGAAGACAAACTGATTCCGTCAGTTCTTAATACCAGGACGTGCGGTACATCTCTTTTACGCAATTCCCTGGGAAGCGGATCATCAAGCCGGCACGTGGACATAATTAACCCATCCACTCTTCTGTCAAGTAGTGACTCAACTGACTTGCGTTCTTCCAGAGGATCGTCTCCACATGTTGCGACGATCGCAAAATATCCTCGGCGCGCGGCCGCTCTGGCGATTTCCTCAAACAGCATGGCGGTTACCGCATCGGTCAGACGTGGCACAAGCACCCCGAGGGTACCGGTTCCCCCCCGGCGAAGACTGGATGCGACATAGTCGCGTCGATATCCAAGCTCTCGTGCTACCTGACGAACTTTCTCTGCGGATGCGCTTTTTGAGGGAGGGAGCCTTTCATCCAGAATGCGGGAAACCGTCGACACACTCACTCCGGCCGCATTCGCTACGTCACGCATGGTTATCAGTCTTTTTTCCATCTGATCATTTTCTGTATTTTCCTGACCCATGTCTGACTCCGGATATTAAAAATTGATAAAAGTTTCGTTCGCCACAGCTCAAGGGGCACATGGCATCATAGCGGAATGGTACGGTAAATTTCCGTATCCCAAAAGAAAAGGGTTTGTTTTATGTCATCTTACCTGTCTTTAACAGCATGCTTGTCATTACTGGCCTCAGAAGAAAACATTTAATTAACATTTTTATATTCACTGTCAGACTTTCTGATTAGTGTCACATTTTTCCATTTGATTATGCTTGTTATGTGAGCAGGTTAACAATTGTACACCAGCCAGAATTGACTGCACCTGGAATTATGCCAACCATTATCGCGAAGTGAAAACGATTGCAGAAACGTTATCACATTATTTTGTTGAAGCCGATTTGTACCCAGTACCGCAAGTGATCGCCTGCCAGTCTGCTGGTCCGCGGTCAGTAATCTTGCATGTATACCCAAAAACTCAATCAACAGGGTGTCAATATGTCAACTCAGGTTATTACTTCTGGTAATGTCATGACCAGTAACACCGGGATGAAGTCGTCGGAGTTACTGGCAAGGCTCGAAAGGTTGCCCATCACACGTCGACTTCTTGCTATCCGTGTGGTGGTGGGATTGTCTACGTTCTTTGATGCATACACCATCATTGCTATTGCCTTTGCGCTCCCTCAACTCACTCAGGAATGGGGACTCACGCCAACATTCGTTGGTCTCATCATTGCGGCCAGTTATGTGGGTCAACTTTGTGGCGCCTTATTCTTCGGTTCACTGGCGGAAAAGATAGGCCGTATTGGTGTATTACGTATCACTATTATTATGTTTGTCGTCATGGATGCAGCTTGCTTATTTGCATGGAACGGGTGGTCTATTCTTGTCATTCGTTTCCTGCAGGGGCTGGGAATCGGGGCGGAGGTCCCTGTCGCCAGCGCTTA
The DNA here is from genome assembly GCF_043832615.1 of Klebsiella sp. KE9456. Classification (NCBI taxonomy): domain Bacteria; kingdom Pseudomonadati; phylum Pseudomonadota; class Gammaproteobacteria; order Enterobacterales; family Enterobacteriaceae; genus Klebsiella; species Klebsiella sp. KE9456. The sequence goes on along the minus strand of NZ_JBDYQK010000021.1, from coordinate 84,663 downwards.
TATCAACGAATTTGTTGGTGCAAAAAAACGCGGCCGCTTTTTCTTGTTGTACGAAGTTATCTTCCCAATAGGAATGATGTTTGCTGGTCTCATAGGGTTTTTCCTTGTCCCGATTTATGGCTGGAAGGTGATGTTTTTAATCGGGTTGGTTCCGTCTGCACTGACGGTCCCTCTGCGCTGGTTAATGCCGGAATCGCCCCGCTGGCTGGAATCTAAAGGTCGCCGACAGGAGGCGGAGAAAGTCGTCGCCAAATTTGAAGCTGAAGCTATTCGTCGTGGTATGGAATTGCCTGAGCCAATAATTAAGCCTGTTATTGTGCAACAAACATCAACTAGCGGAGTAAAAGAACTCTTCTCAGGTATGTATAAATCCCGGACATTTATGCTGTGGGGACTTTGGTTGACCGTTTATACCGTGAATAACGGGATGATCACCTGGTTTCCGACAATGTATAAAACCTGGTTTCACCTGCCTCTGGGGACGAGCCTGGCATATGGATGGATTACGTCCTCCTGCGGGGTTGTTGCTTCCATAATTTGTGCTCTTCTGATTGATAAAGTAGGCCGCAAACGTTGGTATTCCTGGGCATTTTTACTGGCTATCGTGCCGCTCATCACGTTGTGCACATTGGGCGCCAAATCTGCGACTGAAGTCTTGATTTTCGGCAGTATGACATACGCTATCCTGCAAACAATTGCATTTTCTCTGTATCTCTACTCAGCGGAACTCTACCCAACCCGACTGCGTGCGATAGGAACAGCATTCTCCAGCGCCTGGCTACGAGCCGGTTCTTCTATCGGACCATTGCTCGTTGGTTTCATTGTCTCTGGATTTGGTGTTCGCTTTGTCTTTATTGTGTTTGCCGTTATCGCCCTGATTGGCGGGCTCATAACACTTCTTTTTGCCATTGAGACAAAAGGGAAATCACTGGAGGAACTGTCGCCTTAGTTAAAACAGGTCTGTCAAACAGACCTTATTTTTAATAATTAAAAGTTTATTTCCAGGCCCTCTCCATAATTTATATTCAGGTTTTTCATAAACCAGCTCATAAATTAATTCTGGAGAGGATGATTTTGTCCAATCTATAAGCACCCTGAAATTCTCAGGCCCGGGACAATAAAATGAAATATACAAGGCAAGGTTTGTGTTATTTACTGATGACAGCATGTGTGTCTATCCCTTTACACGCTGCCGAACAACCATTTTCAGCTAACGGGAAATATATGTCAGGCGACTGGGGAGGGCTCAGAAGCGATCTCAAGAAAAAAGGGTACAACTTTACATTAGAATACGGTTCAATAGTCGCGACTAATGTCGCCGGTGGCTATAACAGAAATAAGACAGCCCGCTATAGCGATCAATATACTATTGGCTTCGATTTAGATCTGGAAAAGATCGCCGGTATTACCGATGGTGAATTTAAAGCATCGGTAGTCGATCGTAATGGACGCGATTTGACGAAAGACAGGATTCAGGATCCCCGAGCTCCCATTATTGGTTCAACCGTTAACAGTAACTACGGACGGGGACAAACATGGCATGCTGCCCAATTTTGGTATCGCCAGTCATGGCTGGATAAAATGTTTGATCTCAAAATCGGGCTGATGCCAGTCGGTGAAGATTTTGACAATATTGGTTGTAACTTCCAGAACCTGGCGTTGTGTGGTTCCCTTGCAGGACATGGCGCCGGAGTCTGGTATAACACCCCGATTGGGCAATGGGGAACTCGCATTCGTTATAATATAACACCACAGGTTTATTTTCAGGTTGGTGCATTTATGTATAACCCCAATTATGCGACGCGCAGTGGCAGTTTCAAGTTAGATAATACGGGGCGTACAGGGAATATGTATCTGGCTGAAATGGGGGGCACGCCGACTTTTGGCCAGAATAAACTCCCGGGAAGCTGGAAAATAGGCGCATGGTATAATACCGCAGATGCTAAAGATGTACTCAATGACAGCGATGGTAACGCCTATGTTCTGAGTAAACACACCGCTGAGGTTCACGACGGCCGTTATGGTGGATGGATCTATTTACAGCAACAGATTACTGCCGCAGCAGATAATCCAAAACGTGGATTAGCGCTATTCGGGCATCTGGCTATGAACGACCGCGACACCGCGACAATGGATTACCAAACCCAGATTGGTGCCATTTATAAAGGCCCCTTTGCCAGCCGTGCCCAGGATTCTATAGGACTGGGGTTCAGTAAAATGCATGTAAACAGTAAAGTTGCCGAGCGAGCCCGGTTATCAAATCAGCTTAAAGGTATCGACGATTATGATAATCCATCGTGGACTCCTGTTCGCGGTTCGGAATATGTTGCAGAATTGAATTATAACTATGTTGTAACTCCATGGCTTAAACTTCGCCCCAATGTCCAGCTATTGATTCATCCGGGTGGAGTCAGTGAAATAAAAAATGCGTGGGTTTTCGGTAGTCAGATTAGTATTAGCCTGTAATTAAATATTCAAACTGAAAAGTTATTATGACTCTTCACAAAAGCAGCAACCATCACAGAGCTATTTAAGATCATCTGCACATCACTGCGCGATGTTTCCATCCGGGGACGGTCTGTGTAACGCCTTATTGACCGTCCCTTCACTCAACGGCTTTAATCAGTAAATCAGCCTCTGGTTGTGAGAGCGGCTAAACAGCACTTATCTCAAATAGCGAAAAGATATTCTTCAAGCCTATTCAGAATACGTTCGCGGTGCAACGCTGCATATTTCTTTCTTCCCGCGAGCCTGTCTCTGACGGCTGCTTCAAATGCTTTCTCTGCATCTCGCTCCTGGGATTTTACCATCTCGTTATGCTCTTTTAGCCCTTTGCAGAAATCAGCTTTTGTTCGCTTAAGTTCATCACAGCATTCTGGGGAGAGTGTAAATCGGGGAGCAAGGCGCAGTTACGTGAATTTCAGATACAAAAATGGACGTCAGTTGACGTCCATTTTTTAAATATTGGTACCGAGGACGGGACTTGAACCCGTAAGCCCAATCGGGCACTACCACCTCAAGGTAGCGTGTCTACCAATTCCACCACCTCGGCACGGATACGACTTATTAGTGCGGGATATCGCTGCTCGGCTGTGCCGGCGCTGTCGGCTGAGTTTGCTCGGTTTTCGGCGCGCTCAGGTTATCCCACTCACTTCCTTTATTGGTTTTATTGCTGTTGATATTGCCCAGCGCCAGACTGATGATGAAGAACAGCGCAGCCAGGATACCTGTCATACGGGTCATAAAATTACCCGAACCACTGGAACCAAATAATGTGCCAGAAGCGCCTGCTCCGAAGGAGGCTCCCATATCAGCGCCTTTACCTTGCTGCAGCATAATCAGACCAACAAGGCCTATCGCCACAATAAGGAAAACAACTAAAAGAGCTTCGTACATAATCAACCTGTTCCTTGCGGATTCGCCGCATGCCAAGTGCTTCAACCAATAAAGCGGGACGTTTTAACGTTTCCCACTGAAGCGGGTGTGAATACTAACCAAAGCGAATGACCTTCGCAAGGGCAATTTCAGTCCATTGTATCAAGTGCGGAAAAAAACAGCAAAAATCGATTATTTGTCGATTAAAAAGGCGACAAGCATCGCCTTTTTAATCACTTAGCGGGATGAATTAAACGCTTTTCACGGCATCGGCGATGCGATGGGCGAATTCATGGACCTGTTCTTCATGCTCGCCTTCCACCATAACGCGAATCAGCGGCTCAGTTCCTGATTTACGCAGTAACACTCGCCCCCGATTCCCCAACGCAGTTTCAACTTCCGCCGTGACGGCCTTCACATGTTCATGTTCCAGCGGATCGCCGCTTCCCTCGGTAAAGCGAACGTTGACCAGAATCTGCGGAAACATTTTCATCCCACTGCATAAATCCTGCAGGTTCATATGATTCCGCGCCATCGCGGCCACCACCTGCAGGCTGGCGACAATCCCATCGCCAGTGGTGGTTTTGTCCAGTAAGATCACATGACCGGAATTTTCTGCGCCGATCCGCCAGCCTTTCTCCTGGAGCTTCTCCAGAACATAACGGTCACCAACTTTGGCACGGACAAAAGGAATACCCAATTGTTTGAGCGCCAGCTCCAGACCCATGTTGCTCATCAGTGTGCCAACGGCCCCACCGCGCAACTGTCCCTGGCGTAGCCCCTCACGGGCAATAATATAGAGGATCTGGTCGCCATCAACTTTGTTGCCCTCATGGTCAACCATAATAACCCGATCGCCATCGCCGTCGTAGGCGATCCCCAGGTCAGCTTTTTCCGCCAGTACCCGGGCCTGCAGAGCACGAACGTCGGTCGCACCAACTTCTTCATTAATGTTGAGACCATCGGGCTCGCAGCCCATCGTAATAACCTGCGCCCCCAGTTCGCGGAAAACGCTTGGCGCAATATGATAAGTTGCCCCATGAGCACAATCGACCACGACTTTCAGCGCATTGAGACTCAGTTCATTCGGGAAAGTGCCTTTGCAAAACTCAATATAGCGACCTGCCGCATCCACAATGCGGCTGGCTTTACCCAGTTCCGCGGAATCAACGCAGGTAAGCGCTTTTTCCATTTCGGCTTCAATGGCCTCTTCAACTTCATCCGGCAATTTAGTGCCTTCAATAGAGAAGAATTTAATGCCATTGTCATAAAAGGGATTATGGGAAGCAGAAATCACAATCCCGGCTTCAGCGCGGAACGTACGAGTCAGATAAGCGATTGCCGGAGTCGGCATTGGCCCGGTAAAAGAGGCTGATAACCCCGCGGCAGCGAGACCGGCCTCAAGCGCGGACTCCAGCATATAGCCGGAAATACGCGTATCTTTACCAATAATAATTTTACGCGACCCATGGCGCGCCAGGACCTTACCAGCCGCCCAACCCAGCTTCAATACAAATTCTGGCGTAATGGGCGCATCACCCACCCGGCCACGAATACCATCAGTCCCAAAATATTTACGGTTACTCATAACGTTTATTTTCCTTAGCGGCCAGAGTCGCTTCCACCACGCGCAGCGCTTCTACCGTTTCTTTAACATCATGGACGCGAATAATCTGCGCGCCCTGCATTGCAGCAATGACTGCGCAGGCCAGGCTACCATTCAGGCGCTCCGTCGGCCCGACGTTAAGCAACTGACCCACCATCGACTTACGCGACATACCGACCAGCAGCGGAAGACCGAAATGGTGAAATTTGCCAAGCTGTGCAAGCAATTCATAATTATGGGAAAGATTTTTACCGAAACCGAACCCCGGGTCGAGCAACAATTTCTCTTTTGCGATGCCTGCCCGTTCGCATCGCGCAATATGGTCGACAAAAAACCTCTCGACATCCGCAACCACATCGGTATACCTCGGTGCCTCCTGCATCGTTTTCGGCTGCCCTTGCATATGCATCAGGCATACAGGTAAGTCGGTTTCAGCCGCGGCTTCCAGCGCGCCCGGCTCAGTAAGCGAACGGATATCATTGATAATATGCGCTCCGACCCGCGCTGATTCGCGGATGACCTCTGGTTTTGAGGTATCTACGGAAATCCACACTTCAAAACGCTGCGCAATCGCTTCTACCGTCGGGATCACCCGCGCCAGTTCCTCCTCAACGCTAACATCCTCTGCCCCCGGGCGCGTCGATTCCCCGCCGATATCGATGATAGTCGCCCCGGCATTGATCATCAGGTTGGCATGTTTAACGGCGTCTACCAGCGTATTGTGAGCCCCGCCGTCAGAAAACGAATCCGGCGTAACGTTAAGAATACCCATCACATGTGGGTGAGAGAGATCGAGGGTTGAGCCCTGGGCTACGAGTTTCATCACTAAATCCCTGAGTCAGAGAAAGATTGAAAAAGAAAAACCCCGGAGCAAGCGCCCTGGGGTTTTAGAAAAATACAACAGCATCAACAACGGCTAACTTATTTGTCGCCCAGTTGTTCTGACATAGTATTACCCGGGTTTGGCGTACGCGGTTCATCGACCGGACGCGGCGCACTCGGCGTACCATTATTGCCAGAATTATTGGTCGAGCCCGGTTCTTCCCAGCCAGCAGGCGGGCGAACGTCGCGTCGTGCCATCAGGTCATCAATCTGCGGCGCATCAATGGTCTCATACTTCATGAGCGCATCTTTCATCGCGTGCAGGATGTCCATGTTGTCGTTCAGCAACTGACGCGCACGATTGTAGTTACGCTCAATCAGGGATTTTACTTCCTGGTCGATAATACGCGCCGTTTCATCAGACATATGCTTCGCTTTCGCGACGCTGCGGCCCAGGAACACTTCCCCCTCTTCCTCTGCATACAGCAGCGGACCGAGTTTGTCGGAGAAGCCCCACTGAGTGACCATGTTACGCGCCAGGTTAGTCGCGACTTTAATGTCGTTCGACGCACCGGTAGAAACATGCTCTACGCCGTAAATGATCTCTTCCGCCAGACGACCGCCGTACAGCGTGGAGATCTGGCTTTCCAGTTTCTGACGGCTGGCGCTGATTGCGTCGCCTTCAGGCAAGAAGAAGGTCACACCCAATGCCCGACCACGCGGAATAATCGTTACTTTGTGTACCGGATCGTGTTCCGGTACCAGGCGGCCAATAATCGCATGGCCTGCTTCGTGGTAAGCGGTAGATTCTTTCTGCGCTTCGGTCATCACCATGGAGCGACGTTCCGCGCCCATCATGATTTTGTCTTTCGCCTTCTCGAACTCGACCATCGAAACGACACGCTTGTTGCCACGGGCGGCAAACAGCGCCGCTTCGTTCACCAGGTTCGCCAGGTCGGCGCCTGAAAAGCCTGGCGTACCGCGCGCAATAATTGCCGCATCAATATCCGGCGCCAGCGGTACGCGACGCATATGCACTTTCAGGATCTGCTCGCGACCGCGAACATCCGGCAGCCCAACCACGACCTGACGGTCGAAACGGCCAGGACGCAGCAGCGCCGGGTCAAGTACGTCCGGACGGTTAGTCGCCGCGATAACGATGATACCTTCGTTACCTTCGAAGCCGTCCATTTCAACCAGCATCTGGTTCAGCGTCTGTTCGCGTTCATCATGACCGCCGCCGAGACCCGCGCCACGCTGACGGCCGACAGCATCAATTTCATCGATGAAGATAATGCACGGTGCCGCTTTCTTGGCCTGCTCGAACATGTCACGCACACGAGATGCGCCCACACCGACGAACATTTCCACGAAGTCAGAACCGGAAATAGTAAAGAACGGGACTTTCGCTTCGCCTGCGATAGCTTTCGCCAGCAGGGTTTTACCGGTACCCGGAGGACCGACCATCAGGACGCCTTTCGGTATTTTTCCGCCCAGCTTCTGGAAACGGCTCGGTTCGCGCAGGTATTCAACCAGCTCCCCCACTTCTTCTTTCGCTTCATCGCAACCCGCGACATCAGCAAAAGTGGTTTTAATCTGATCTTCCGTCAGCATGCGCGCTTTGCTCTTACCGAACGACATGGCGCCTTTGCCACCGCCGCCCTGCATCTGGCGCATAAAGAAGATCCAGACCCCGATTAGCAACAGCATCGGGAACCAGGAAATGAAGATAGAAGCCAGCAGGCTCGGTTCTTCCGGCGGCTCGCCAACCACTTTGACGTTTTTCGTCAACAGGTTATCAAGCAGCTTCGGATCATTAACCGGAATGTAAGTCGTGTAACGGTTACTATCTTTCTTGGTAACGTTGATCTCACGTCCGTTGATACGCGCTTCGCGAACCTGGTCCTGATTGACCTCTTGCAGGAAGGTTGAATAATCTACCTTTCGGCCATTAGACTCGCTGGGCCCAAAGCTCTGGAATACTGACATCAGCACAACGGCTATGACCAGCCAGAGTATTAGGTTTTTCGCCATGTCACTCAAGGGATTAACCTCTTATTACAACTGTGTTAAAAACAGCGTCAGGATACTCTATATCCAGCGTCTTTCAAACTTTCGTCTGAAATCTACCGGTTATGGTTTACGCCCGGTCGCTACAATATACACTTCACGCGAACGGGCGCGGGAAGAGTCCGGCTTACGAACTTTGACCTTCGTAAACAGGGAGCGAATCTCTCTTAGATACTCATCGAAACCTTCGCCCTGGAACACCTTCACTACAAAACTACCACCTGGCGCTAATACATCACGAGCCATTTCAAGCGCCAGTTCCACCAGATACATGGCCCGGGGAATATCCACCGCCGGTGTTCCACACATATTTGGCGCCATATCGGACATGACCACTTGTACTTTACTGTCACCGACACGTTCAAGTAACGCTTTCAGGACTAATTCATCACGAAAATCGCCCTGAAGAAAGTCCACTCCAACGATTGGATCCATAGGTAAAAGATCGCAAGCAATAATGCGACCGCTGTTACCGATTTGAGTCACCGCGTATTGCGACCACCCCCCCGGTGCAGCGCCGAGGTCAACAATCGTCATCCCCGGTTTAAAAATTTTGTCACTTTGCTGTATTTCATCAAGTTTAAACCAGGCTCGGGAACGTAGCCCCTTTTTCTGCGCCTGTTGAACATATTTATCGCTAAAGTGTTCCTGAAGCCAGCGACTCGAGCTGGCAGAACGCTTTTTACCTGTCATTTAACATTCCCATTTCGGGTTCATCATACTTTGCGGTGTAAAAATCGGCGCAGTAGTTTGGCGATATATGGGAGATGGCGGTAGAATGACCCGTTTTCAATCCCAACGTAAGCAAAAAATACGATGAATCTGAGTACTAAACAAAAACAGCACCTGAAAGGTCTGGCACATCCGCTCAAGCCGGTAGTTATGCTTGGCAACAATGGTTTGACCGAAGGGGTACTGGCCGAGATTGAACAAGCGTTAGAGCACCATGAACTTATCAAGGTGAAGATCGCCTCGGAAGATCGCGAAACTAAAATCTTGATCGTGGATGCTATCGTGCGTGAAACCGGTGCCTGTAATGTACAGGTCATCGGTAAAACGCTGGTTCTGTATCGCCCGACTAAAGAGCGTAAAATCCCGCTGCCACGCTAAGAATATCCTGGTTATCAACACAATGCTGTGTAAATCGAGGGTTTTCTGCGGGTAGACGAGCAAAATGCCATGCTCCGGACGTTGATAAAAGGCCGCTAAGCGGCCTTTTTCCTTTCTTTACAATCCATCAACATCGTAGCGTTGAATTCGGATTACAGGTATTCAACCTTAATAATTTCGAATTCTACGTCGCCGCCAGGCGTACGGATGACGACGACATCATCCTGCTCTTTACCGATCAAACCACGTGCTATCGGCGAATTCACAGAAATCAGATTTTGCTTAAAATCGGCCTCATCATCACCAACGATACGATAGGTTTGCTCTTCCTCGGTATCGAGATTCAACACGCTCACCGTCGCCCCAAAAATGACTCGCCCGTTGTTTGGCATTTTGGTGATATCAATGACCTGAGCATTCGACAGCTTCGCTTCAATATCCTTAATGCGCCCCTCGCAGAAGCCTTGCTGTTCACGAGCGGCATGATACTCGGCATTCTCTTTCAGGTCGCCGTGTTCGCGTGCTTCAGCAATAGCGGCAATAATTTCAGGACGACGCACGGACTTGAGGAAATCCAGTTCTTCGCGCAGTTTTTCAGCGCCACGTAAGGTCATCGGAATAGCTTGCATTTTTATACCTCTTTATCATTCAGCCACAGAGCAAACTTCACTACGCTATGACCGGTCAAGACTTATGCAGAACTTGAGCAAAAAGAAAACCGACCCGGAAAGGACTCTCCAGATCAGCAGCAATTTTCAATTTGATACGTATTTTACCCTGAAGTTCACTATGGGTCATCGTTTACTTTACAGGGCGTTGCGCCGTAGTATGACGTCCTGGTTTCAGGTTGTTAGCGCGAGATTATGCGATTTCCCAGATTTATCATCGGATTGACTGCCGGTATAGCGATTAGCGCTCAGGCAGCGAATATTGACGAATACATTACTCAACTGCCTGCTGGGGCAAACCTGGCCTTTATGGCACAGAAAGTAGGTTCTCCAACGCCAGTGATAGACTATCACAGCCAGCAAATGGCGCTACCAGCCAGCACCCAAAAAGTCATCACCGCCCTGGCCGCCCTACTGCAACTGGGGCCGAACTTCCGCTTTACCACGACGCTGGAAACGAAAGGCAGCATTGATGGCGGTACAATAAAAGGCGATCTCATTGCGCGCTTCGGCGGCGACCCTACGCTTACCCGCCAGGATATCCGCAATATGGTTGCTACGCTGAAAAAAGCGGGCGTCCAGCGTATTGAGGGCAATGTGCTGATCGATACCTCCATATTCGCCAGCCATGACAAAGCACCAGGCTGGCCGTGGAATGATCTGACCCAGTGCTTTAGCGCCCCACCGGCGGCGGCGATTGTTGACCGTAACTGCTTCTCCATCTCGCTCTATAGTGCGCAAAAGCCAGGCGATCTGGCGTTTATTCGCGTGGCATCTTACTACCCGGTGACCATGTTTAGCCAGGTGCGCACTCTGGCTCCCGGCGCCTCTGAAGCACAATATTGTGAACTGGACGTCGTTCCCGGCGATCTCAACCGCTACACCCTGACCGGCTGTCTACCGCAACGTAGCGAGCCGCTGCCACTGGCTTTCGCCATTCAGGATGGCGCCAGCTATGCCGGTGCGATTCTGAAAGCCGAGCTGACTGATGCCGGCATCACCTGGAGCGGCACGCTGCTGCGGCAAACGCTGGCGAACGCAGCGGGTACCGTTCTGGCAAGCACACAATCTGCGCCGCTGCATGACCTGTTACGAATTATGTTGAAAAAATCAGACAACATGATTGCCGATACGGTATTCCGCACCATTGGCCATGCGCGTTTCGGTGTGCCGGGTACCTGGCGAGCCGGTTCCGATGCGGTGCGGCAAATTCTACGCCAGCAGGCCGGTATTGACCTGGGAAACACCATTATCGTTGATGGTTCGGGCCTGTCGCGCCATGACCTCATCGCCCCGACCACAATGATGAAAGTGCTTCAGTACATTGCCCAACACGATAATGAGCTCAACTTCATCTCAATGCTGCCTCTGGCTGGCCATGATGGTTCGCTGCAGTACCGGGCTGGGCTTCATGAGGCGGGCGTTGATGGCAAAGTTTCGGCCAAAACGGGTTCACTGCAAGGGGTGTATAACCTGGCCGGTTTCATCACCACCGCCAGCGGGCAGAAGCTTGCTTTTGTCCAGTATTTGTCAGGATATGCCGTAGAACCCGCCGATCAGCGTAACCGCCGTATTCCACTGGTACGGTTCGAAAGCCGGTTGTACAAAGACTTATATCAGAATTACTAAAGCAAAAGGGCCGCATCATATGCGGCCCTTGAGATTTTAGGGGATTAACGCTTGTAGATGAATTCAACGCCTTCTTCGTCGTCTTCATCCCAGTCATCGTCCCAGTCTTCATCATCTTCCGCCGCGAGCTCTGCTTCTTCAAGCTGCTGACGGTGGTAGTCATCCCACATAAACTCGACTTTTTCCGCAGCTTTCTCTTCTTCCACAGCCACAATCGGGTTTTCTATGATAAAGGTCATCACGTCCCAGCACAGCTCTTTCACGCCCTGCTGACTGGCGGCCGAAATCAGATAGAACTTCTCTTCCCAGCCCAGTGCTTCAGCGATGGCTTTTGCTTTGGCTTCCGCCTCAGCTTTATCCATCAGGTCAATCTTATTAAAGACCAGCCAGCGTGGCTTAGAAGCCAGTTTTTCACTGTATTTCTCCAGCTCGCCGATAATAATCCGCGCGTTTTCAACCGGATCGGAACCGTCAATCGGCTCAATATCAATAAGGTGCAGTAATACCCGGCAACGCTCAAGATGCTTCAGGAAGCGAATACCAAGGCCTGCGCCTTCCGCTGCGCCTTCAATCAGCCCGGGAATATCGGCAACGACAAAGCTCTTCTCACTATCCATACGCACCACACCGAGGCTCGGTACCAGCGTCGTAAACGGATAGTCAGCGACTTTTGGCTTCGCAGCCGAAACCGCGCGAATAAACGTGGATTTACCGGCATTTGGCATCCCCAGCATGCCGACATCTGCCAGCAGCATCAGCTCCAGCAACAGATCGCGCTTATCGCCAGGCGTCCCCATCGTCTTCTGACGCGGCGTACGGTTAACGGAGGATTTAAACCGAGTATTACCCAGACCATGCCAGCCGCCTTTAGCCACCATCAGCCGCTGACCATGCCTGGTCATATCGCCCAGGGTCTCGCCGGTTCCCTGATCGATAACACGGGTCCCCACCGGCACCTTCACCGTCACGTCTTTACCACGTTTCCCGGTACAATCGCGGCTCTGACCGTTCTGCCCGCGCTCCGCGCGGAAGGACTTCTCAAAACGGTAGTCAATCAGCGTATTCAGGTTTTCATCCGCTTCCAGCCAGACATCACCGCCATCGCCGCCATCGCCGCCGTCCGGGCCGCCTTTGGGAATATATTTTTCGCGGCGGAAGCTAACGCAGCCATTGCCGCCATCGCCTGCTACGACCAGGATCGTTGCTTCATCAACAAACTTCATTTTACTCTCCGTAAATCATTCGCCTGAGCGGGGCAGCGGCACAGCCGCTTCTCGCTTGCGCCATCGTCCCCAAAGACGATGACCTATGGCGGAATACATCGCGCCCGCAACCACGACAAACGCACCGAGATAACCTAACAGGTTCAACAACGGTCTGGCGAAAACGTCGGGCCAGGCCAGTGATAATAAATCTGAAAACAGCAGCGTAAATAGCGGCGTTAAGGTAATCAACGCGCTCACCTGCGCCGCCTGCCAGCGCGCCATCGCTTCTGCCAGCGCGCCGTAACCCACCAGGGTGTTCAGCCCGCAAAAAATCAGGCAGGCCAGTTGCCAGTTGCTTAGCGCCAACACACGAGATGGCGTCGCTAACGGCAGTAGCGCTATCGTACATAAAGTGTACAGCAAAAAAAGGATCTGCTGTGATGCCAGGCGACGTAATAACACCTTTTGTGCAACACCGTAGCTAACCCATACTGCCGCCGCCCCTACGCCGAAAATAACCCCCCACGTGTAATCCGTCAGGCGGGTAAAAATCTCAAGCAGGCTGGTGTTAAAGAACATAACCAGACCGCTAATTAGCATTATCGCGCCTATAATCTGGGTGCCGCGCATTTTCTCTTTAAGGACCAAAACGCTGGCGACCATCATACCGACCGGGGACAACTGACCGATGACCTGGGAGGCGGTGGGGCTGAGATATTGCAGGGAAGAACTAAACAGAATGAAGTTACCGAACAAGCCACCTGTCGCAATGGCCAGCAGTATCAACCAACGCGGCTTGCGAAAAATTCGCATTGGTGGCAGCTTTTTTTTAACGGTCAGGATGACCCCGAGGCCAAAACTTGCCATCAAAAAGCGATAAAAAACCACCGTCGGCGGGTCCATCACTGCCAGAACCTGCTTCATTGCGATCGGCAAAGCGCCCCAACACATCGCCGTGGTGAGCGCTAAGAGAATGCCGATGCCGGCCTGCTGTTTCATACCCGTTTTCCCTGCAGAAAAATATCCGGGATTCTAATGTAAAAAGCCCCGCAACGTGTGCGGGGCTTCAATCCGTTACCGGACCACGAAAACTTACTCAGCAACGATGCTGATGTATTTACGGTTGTTCGGGCCTTTAACTTCAAATTTCACTTTACCGTCTGCTTTTGCAAACAGCGTGTGGTCACGACCGCAACCTACGTTAGCACCAGCGTGGAACTTGGTACCACGCTGACGAACGATAATGCTACCCGCCAGAACGGATTCGCCACCGAAACGCTTAACGCCCAGACGTTTAGCTTCTGAATCGCGACCGTTACGAGTTGAGCCGCCAGCCTTTTTATGTGCCATTTAAATCTCTCCTCAGGTCTTAGGCGCTGATGCCAGTAATTTTCACATCAGTGAACCACTGACGATGGCCCTGCTGCTTACGGTAGTGTTTACGACGACGAAACTTAACAATTTTAACTTTCTCGCCACGACCATGCGCAACAACTTCAGCTTTGATCACGCCGCCCTCAACGAAAGGAACGCCGATCTTAATTTCTTCACCGTTTGCGATCATCAGCACTTCAGCGAACTCAACAGCTTCGCCAGTTGCGATGTCCAGCTTTTCCAGGCGAATGGTTTGACCTTCGCTTACTCGGTGTTGTTTACCACCACTTTGGAAAACCGCGTACATATAGAACTCCGCTTCCGCGCACCTCTTCGTATGATTCAGAGTGCGCTATAAATATTCACAATAGGGCGCGAATATTACGCAAAACGCGAGCCTTTGACAAGAGCGATTAGCAAATCAACGCTGAAAAAAACACAACTTTCACGCCAACGTTTATCTACGGCAAATTTTCAGTACAATCACGTATTCTTGTAATTTTATCTTCTCCTTCTGTGATCCCATTCGGATACGCGGTAACAGGACATTTGGCCCGGCTTTTGCGATGAATTTAGAAAAAATCAATGAGTTAACCGCGCAGGATATGGCGGGCGTTAATGCGGCAATCCTTGAGCAACTCAACTCAAATGTTCAGCTTATCAATCAGTTAGGCTATTACATCGTCAGTGGAGGCGGCAAGCGTATTCGCCCGATGATTGCCGTGCTGGCCGCGCGAGCTGTCGGTTACCACGGGAACGCGCATGTCGCTATAGCGGCACTGATCGAATTTATCCACACCGCCACTCTGCTACATGATGATGTCGTGGATGAATCAGACATGCGCCGAGGAAAAGCCACAGCAAACGCCGCCTTTGGCAACGCAGCCAGCGTGTTGGTGGGGGATTTTATCTATACGCGGGCTTTTCAAATGATGACCCGTCTTGGCTCATTGAGAGTTCTGGAGGTGATGTCAGAAGCCGTTAACGTCATTGCAGAAGGTGAAGTTCTGCAGTTAATGAACGTCAATGACCCCGATATCACTGAAGAAAACTACATGCGGGTGATTTACAGCAAAACCGCGCGCTTGTTTGAGGCCGCCGCCCAGTGTTCAGGCATCCTGGCCAACTGCACCGCTGAACAAGAAAAGGCGCTCCAGGATTACGGTCGCTATCTGGGCACCGCCTTCCAGCTGATCGATGATTTACTCGACTATAGCTCAGATGGCGCGCGTCTCGGCAAAAACGTCGGTGATGATCTGAACGAAGGTAAACCCACGCTTCCGCTGCTGCACGCAATGCGACACGGTACGGCAGAACAGGCCGCCATGATCCGCGAGGCGATAGAGCAAGGTAATGGCCGCCACCTGCTGGAAGCCGTACTGGAAACCATGGCGACCTGTGGCTCACTCGAATGGACCCAAAAACGCGCGGAAGAAGAGGCCGATAAAGCGATTAACGCACTGCAGGTTCTTCCTGACTCCCAGTGGCGTGAAGCGCTGATTGGTCTCGCCCATATCGCGGTACAACGCGATCATTAACCCTCCCCACTTTCCCGTGCAAAATCGCGGGAAAGTTCCAATAAAATCCAACAAACTCCTTAAAACCCTGTCACATTGATATATTCCTAAATATAAGACCCATTTAAAAGAACTTGTTAGAACAATACTGGAACTCAAGGTATGATTGACTCGTCGTCCAGTAAGGACGAAAAGTTTTTTCTTACCAGGAGGAATTTATGGATAAGTTCACCGACTGGCACCCAGCGGATATTATTGCCGGATTACACAAAAGAGGGACATCTCTGGCGGCTGAATCGCGGCGTAATGGTTTAAGTTCTTCAACCCTGGCAAATGCATTAACCCGACCATGGCCTAAAGGCGAGCTGATCATTGCCAATGCGCTGGAAACCGTTCCCTGGGTGATATGGCCGTCGCGCTATCACGACCCTGATACCCATCAGTTCATCGACAGGACGCAGATGATGCGTCAGAGAAAGAAGAGTAAGTAACGTACGGTTATAAACAGCAGCCCTTGAACCTACGCCAGAGGGCTGCTGCCGCTACCGATTTATTCGCCTTTGACGCGCTCAATATTCGCGCCCAGCGCCTGCAGTTTGTCTTCAATACGTTCATAACCGCGGTCAATATGATAGATACGATCGACAATCGTCGTACCTTCCGCGATACAGCCCGCCAGCACCAGGCTGGCAGACGCACGTAAATCCGTCGCCATCACCTGCGCCCCAGAAAGCTGTTTCACGCCATGGCAAATGGCGGTATTGCTTTCAATTTCAGCATGAGCGCCCATGCGGATCAGTTCCGGTATGTGCATAAAACGGTTTTCAAAGATGGTCTCGGTAATCACACCGGTGCCTTCTGCCACCAGATTCAGCAACGTGAACTGGGCCTGCATATCCGTCGGGAAGCCAGGATGTGGTGCGGTACGCACGTTCACGGCTTTTGGACGGTTACCATGCATATCCAGGCTAATCCAGTCCTCGCCCGTTTCGATATCCGCGCCGGCGTCACGAAGCTTCGCCAGCACGGCATCCAGCGTGTCAGGCTGGGCATTGCGGCAGAGGATCTTACCGCCAGAAATCGCCGCTGCCACCAGGAACGTACCGGTTTCGATACGATCCGGCAGCACGCGGTATACACCGCCGCCGAGGCGTGCGACGCCTTCGATGGTGATACGATCGGTTCCCTGACCTGTAATTTTCGCTCCCAGCGTATTGAGGAAGTTGGCGGTATCGACAATTTCCGGCTCGCGCGCGGCATTTTCAATAACAGTCGTCCCTTCCGCCAGCGTCGCTGCGCTCATAATGGTCACGGTCGCGCCAACGCTAACCTTATCCATCACGATATTCGCACCCTTCAGACGTCCATTAACCGACGCCTTAACATAGCCCTCTTCCAGTTTAATTTCCGCGCCCAGTTGCTCAAGGCCGGAAATGTGCAAATCAACCGGACGCGCACCGATAGCACAGCCTCCAGGAAGTGACACCTGACCCTGGCCGAAACGGGCAACCAGCGGTCCCAGCGCCCAAATAGAAGCACGCATGGTTTTGACAAGATCATATGGAGCACAGAAAACGTCAACCGGGCCAGCATCAATCCATACGGAGCCATTGCGCTTAACATTCGCGCCCAGTTGGCTCAGTAGCTTCATGGTGGTATCAATATCTTTCAGCTTCGGTACGTTTTGGATCTCAATCGGCTCTTCAGCCAATAACGCAGCAAAGAGGATTGGCAGGGCGGCGTTTTTGGCGCCGGAAATGGTGACCTCGCCCTGAAGACGAGTGGGCCCCTGAACACGGAATTTATCCATTGATTCTGTTCTCTGTTAAGAATTCACATACGCTGCGGGGAACATCCCCACAGCTTAAAAGCCATTAAGTTTGCGGTCTCGCGCCCACTCCTGCGGGGTAAACGCTTTAATTGACAGAGCATGAATGCGATTATCGGCAATATATTCCATCAGCGGGGCGTAGATCGTCTGCTGCTTCTTGACCCGGCTCATGCCGTCGAACATCTCACCCACAGCAATAACCTGAAAATGGCTACCATCTCCAGAGACGTGGACTTCCTGAAGGGAGAGTGCGTTCATCAGCACGGTCTGAATTTCATGATTTTCCATGGGCTAACATTTATCTGATAGTGAAAACAGCCCAACATCTTAGAGGAAAGTGGCGCTGTCTTAAACAAGCAAAAAGCCCCATCAAAAAGTTTGACGGGGCTTTCAGAATAGCTTCAGCAATAACTCATTGAAAAAATTATGGGATCATATCGGCAGGAAGGTTATATAACCGGACCAGCGTCTGCAGATTTTCACTCTGGCCAATCACGTTCGCTTCCCGGCCCTGCCGGCGAACCAGCGCGATAAAATGCACTAATAGCGCCAGTCCGGCAGTATCCACACGTGTCACTGCACTGAGGTCAATTGCCGATACGCCAACCGTTGCCTGAGCGCGCGCCTGCCAGAGCGGGAGCAGGAAATCCTGATCCAGTTCTCCGCGTAGCGTCAGCGTCTCGCCGTCACGGTCCCAGCTCAGTTGCCCGGCCATTATTTTTTCTGTTCCAGAGTAATTGGCTGTGCGGAAATTAACTTCAGTTGCGCCGTCAGGCCATCAATCCCTTTAGTACGCAGCAAATCGCTCCACTCGTTCTGCTTGGTGGTGATCATGCTTACCCCTTCCGCAATCATATCGTAAGCCTGCCAGTTACCGGTTTGGGTATTTTTACGCCACTGAAAATCAAGACGAACCGGTGGGCGACCATTCGGATCAAGAATGGTTACGCGGATAGGAATAATGGTCGCATCGCCCAACGGCCTCTCCGGCTCAATCTGATAGGTCTGACCATGATACATCGCCAGGGCCTGACCATAGGCCTGTTTCAGGTATTCGCGGAAGGCGGCGAAATAGGCTTCACGTTGCGCCGGCGTGGCCTCCTTGTAGTAACGTCCCAACACCAGTGCGCCGGCATATTTAACCTGAACATACGGCAACAGTTCCTGATCGACGATATCGCGCAGGTAGTTCGGGTTGGCCTGAATTTTCGGCTGTTCGTTCTTCAGGCGATCAAAGGTTTTCTGCGCCGCTTCGTTCATCAGCTTATATGGATTAGATTGATCCGCAGCGGCGGCCGCGGTCAAAGGAGCAATCACCAGCATGGCGACCATTAGTAAGCGTTTAAACATGTCTCATCTCTCCTGAAATTAATGCGTCGTGCCGGCTGGCTGCGTGGCATCAGTATGCCCCTCGCTCGCAGCCCGATCATCGCCAGAATTCTTATTGTCACCGCCTTTACTGTTGTAAAGGAACTGACCGATCAGATCTTCCAGCACCATTGCAGATTTGGTGTCCTGGATAGTGCCGCCATCTTTAAGGATAGAGGTTCCCAGGTCAGGATCTTCAAAACCAATATTCATCGCCAGATACTGTTCCCCTAGCAGGCCGGAAGTTCTGATTGCCAGCGAGCTGGTGTCCGGAATGTGGTTATAGCGTTTATCAATATCGAGAGTCACCCGCGGCAGATAAGTTTGCGGGTCAAGCGAAATATCCTCAACGCGTCCCACCACGACACCGCCGATACGCACCGGAGAACGCACTTTCAGGCCGCCGATATTGTCAAAGGTGGCATAGAGCCGATAGGTCGGTTCCGTACGCAAGGAAGTCACGTTCGCCGCTTTCAGGCAGACAAACAACGCGGCCAGCAGCGCGACCAGCAAGAACACACCGACCCAAATTTCATTTTTTCTCGTTTGCATGAACTCAATTCCCAAACATCAGCGCAGTCAGCACAAAATCCAGCCCCAGAACCGCCAGCGACGCATGCACCACGGTACGCGTCGTCGCCCGGCTAATCCCGGCGGAAGTGGGGATAGCGTCATAACCATTAAATAACGCAATCCATGTCACCGTAATGGCAAAAACCAGGCTCTTGATCAGGCAGTTAACCAGATCCATCCGCCAGTCGACGGCATTTTGCATCGCAGTCCAGAAGAATCCACTGTCGATACCCTTCCAGCTAACACCAACCAGCGCCCCTCCCCAGATGCCCACCGCCACAAAAATAATGGTTAACAGTGGGAGTGAGATCACCCCCGCCCAGAAACGCGGAGAAATAACGCGGCGCAGTGGGTCAACAGCCATCATCTCCATGCTGGAGATTTGTTCAGTCGCCCGCATCAGGCCGATTTCAGCGGTCAACGCGGAACCCGCGCGCCCGGCGAACAGCAGCGCGGCGACCACTGGCCCCAACTCACGCAACAGCGATAACGCCACCAGCATGCCGAGGCTGGTTTCTGCGCTGTAAGTGGTCAATACCAGATAGCCCTGCAGGCCCAGCACCATACCGATAAACAGCCCCGATACAATAATGATCAGCATTGACAGCACACCAACGTTATACAGCTGACGCACCAGCAGCGGCGCATGCTTACGCAATTCGGGCTTGCCCACAACGGCGTTGAAGAGCATTAATCCAGCACGTCCGAACGTCGCGATAGTTTTTATACCCCGATGTCCGAGCGCGCCTAGCGCATTTAACAACATGAGTCGCTTAACTCCCTTTGGCCAATAAATCATGATGATAATCGCCCGCCGGATAGCGGAACGGCACCGGGCCGTCGGCAATACCATCAATGAACTGACGAACCCGAGGATCGGTATTTTCACGCAGCGACTGCGCGCTGCCATACGCCACAACTTTTTTGTCCGCCACGATATACGCAAAGTCCGCAATGCTGAGCACTTCCGGTACATCATGGGAAACCACAATACACGTGACACCGAGGGAACTGTTGAGTTCAGAAATCAACTTCACCAGCACCCCCATCGTGATGGGATCCTGACCGACAAAGGGCTCATCAAACATGATTAAATCAGGTTCCAGCGCAATAGCCCTCGCCAGTGCGGCGCGGCGCGCCATACCACCGGAGAGTTCAGAAGGCATCAGTTTCGCGGCTCCGCGTAGGCCGACGGCTTCCAGTTTCATCATCACCGTGGTGTGTAACAGCGCCTCCGGCAAACGCGTATGCTCACGTAACGGATATGCGACGTTATCAAACACATTCATATCAGTGAACAGCGCGCCGGACTGAAATAGCATGCTCATACGCTTGCGGACGGTATACAAGCGCGAACGCGACATTTGCGGTACGTTTTCACCATCAAACAGGATCTCGCCCTTATCGGGTGGGATCTGGCCGCCTATCAGGCGCAACAGGGTAGTTTTGCCGATCCCTGATGGGCCCATGATCGCAGTGATCTTACCGCGAGGGACCGACAGCGAGATATCATCAAAGATCACACGTTCGCCCCGCGAGAAGCGAATACCGCGCACTTCGACTAAATTCGCCAAACTCTGGCTCATAAAATCATCCTTACTAGACACCCATCGGGATAAGCATGGCGCTTTCTTTCACCACAAACCCAACATTTTTACAGAAACTTACCCGCCCCGGTTAACCAAAACTGGCATTTGTTTTACTTTTTCCGCACATATTCCCTAAATAACGCGCACCGCAGAGTCATCGCCCATAAGGATAAATCCCATGAATAAAACGAGTCACTCAGCGTCAATGCACATGCAACTTGAAGTATGACGGGTATAAAGTCAAAATTAAGAATTCGTTACGCTGCCTACGGACGGCCAGCGAGGCGACGATTATACCTGAAGAAAGGACGTTAGATGCTCTTAGCGACGGCTCTGTTAATTATTGGTTTATTGCTGGTTGTCTACAGCGCCGATCGTCTGGTCTACGCCGCTTCAATACTTTGCCGTCTCCTGGGGATCCCCCCGCTTATTATTGGCATGACGGTGGTCAGCATCGGTACCAGTTTACCGGAAATCATCGTCTCCACCGCCGCCTCCCTCCACGGGCAAACCGAGCTGGCGATTGGCACCGCGCTCGGATCGAATATCACCAATATTCTGTTGATTCTCGGTATCACTGCGCTGTTTCAGCCTTTTACCGTGCATTCTGATATCCTGCGTCGTGAATTACCGCTAATGTTGCTGGTCAGTTTACTGGCGGGGGTTGTGCTATATGACGGGCAGCTCACGAGGATGGATGGCTTTTTTTTACTGACGCTGGCCGTACTCTGGCTACTGTTCACCCTTAAAATCGCCCGTCTCGCGGAACGTCAGGGTAGCGATAGCCTGACCCGCGAACAGCTGGCGGAGCTGCCACGTGAAGGGTCGCTTCCCGTCGCCTTGCTTTGGCTGGGCGTTGCGTTGATTGTGATGCCAATGGCCGCGCGAATGGTCGTTGATAACGCCACGGTACTGGCAAACTTTTTTGCCATCAGCGAGCTGAGCGTTGGCTTAACGGTGGTGGCCATAGGCACCAGCTTACCGGAACTGGCAACCGCTATCGCCGGGGCGCGAAAAGGTGAAAATGATATTGCTATCGGGAATATCATTGGCGCGAATATTCTTAACATTGTGCTCGTCCTCGGCCTCCCCGCGCTAATTGCCCCTGGCGCCTTCACCGCAGAGGCCTTCACCCGCGACTATGGCGTCATGCTGCTGGTCAGCCTGGTGTTTGCCCTACTGTGCTGGCGTCGTAAACAGCAACCAGGCAGGCTTGTCGGTGCCCTGTTAGTTTGCGGTTTTGTGCTTTGGTTGGCGATGCTGTACTGGACAGCGCCGCTCTTCGTTGAATGATTCGGGATAACATTATGTCGCAAACAGATTTGCCAGCGGATTTTGACTTTCAACGGGCAGGCCGTGAGGTTCTGGAAATTGAACGTGAAGGTCTGACGCAGCTCGATCAATACATTAATGAAGATTTTACCCGCGCCTGTGAGACCATTTTTCGCTGTAGCGGAAAAGTGGTGGTGATGGGGATGGGCAAATCCGGCCACATCGGACGTAAAATGGCGGCCACCTTTGCCAGCACCGGCACACCGTCATTTTTTGTTCATCCAGGCGAAGCCGCGCACGGTGATTTAGGCATGGTCACCTCACATGACGTGGTTATCGCACTGTCTAACTCCGGTGAATCCAATGAAATTCTCGCCCTGATCCCTGTCCTCAAGCGTCAGCAGGTTTCATTAATTTGCATGACCAGTCGCCCTGAAAGCAGCATGGCGCGCGCAGCGGATATTCATTTATGCGTCAAGGTCCCTAAAGAGGCGTGTCCACTGGGGCTGGCGCCAACAACAAGCACGACCGCCGCGCTGGTTATGGGCGATGCGCTCGCGGTGGCACTGCTGGAAGCACGCGGTTTTACCGCTGAAGATTTTGCGTTGTCGCATCCCGGCGGCGCGCTGGGACGTAAACTGCTCCTGCGAGTTAATGATATTATGCACACCGGCGATGAGATTCCGCACGTTAGCCTGCGCGCCACGCTGCGCGATGCGTTACTGGAGATCACACGTAAAAATCTGGGCATGACCGCGATCTGCGATGATGAAATGAACATCATCGGCATTTTCACCGATGGCGATCTACGCCGGGTATTTGATACTGGCATCGATATGCGCAATGCCAGTATTGCCGAGGTAATGACGCGAGGCGGTATCCGCATCCGTCCCGGCACGCTGGCCGTCGATGCGCTGAACCTGATGCAATCTCGTCACATCACCTGCGTACTGGTTGCTGATGGCGACCGTCTACTGGGTGTGGTACATATGCACGATCTCCTGCGCGCAGGTGTAGTGTAAGTAAGGAAAAAATAATGAATAATACTGATGCCCTGTTGACGACCTGCTATGGGCCAGTAAGCCAGGAGTTTATCGACCGGGCGGCGAAGATCCGTTTATTGATCCTGGATGTGGACGGCGTCCTGTCTGATGGCCTTATCTACATGGGCAACAATGGCGAAGAGCTGAAAGCGTTTAATGTCCGTGATGGCTACGGGCTCCGCTGTGTCCTGACCTCAGGTATTGAAGTGGCGATAATTACCGGGCGAAAAGCTAAACTGGTGGAAGACCGTTGTCAGACGCTGGGCATCACGCATCTGTACCAGGGGCAATCTGATAAGCTTTTGGCGTTTCATGAATTACTCAACAAGCTGGCTGTTCATGCAGATGAAGCGGCCTATATTGGTGACGATCTTATTGACTGGCCGGTTATGGCTGAAGTCGGTTTAAGCGTCGCGGTAGCCGATGCTCACCCCCTGCTGATCCCACGTGCGGATTACGTCACGCGTATCAACGGTGGTCGCGGAGCGGTACGGGAAGTGTGCGATTTGCTACTATTGGCGCAAGGCAAGCTGGATGAGGCCAAAGGGCAATCGATATGAGTAAAACCAGACGTTGGGTTATCATTTTACTGTCGCTGGCCGCTCTGATCCTGATTGGTCTTAACCTGGCGAGTACGGACGATACCTCCCAACAGGCGGTCAATCCTGATGAGCCAACGTATACCAGCGAGCATACCGATACTGTAGTTTATAGCCCGGAAGGCGCGCTTAGTTACCGGTTGACCGCTGAACATGTGGCGTATTTTTCCGCGCAGCAAATCTCGTGGTTTACTAAACCCGTGATGACCACCTTTGATACGAACAAAGTACCGACCTGGTCCGTCACGGCTGATAAAGCGAAGTTAACGAACGACCGCATGCTGTATCTTTACGGGCACGTTGAAGTCAATGCGCTAACAGCGGATGCTCAACTGCGCAAAATTACGACGGATAACGCCCAGATAAACCTGGTGACACAGGATGTTACCTCCGATGACATGGTGACATTGTACGGGACAACATTTAATTCCAGCGGCCTGAAAATGCGCGGGAACCTACGCAGCAAAAATGCCGAGCTGATTGAAAAGGTTAGAACCTCTTATGAAATTCAGAACAAACAAACTCAGCCTTAAGATTGCGCTCGCCAGCGCCTTACTGGCCGCCAGCTTGCCGGCACTGGCAAAAACGGGTGATACCGATCAGCCGATTCATATTGAATCCGATCAGCAGTCGCTGGATATGCAGGGCAACGTCGTGACCTTTACTGGTAATGTTGTCGTCACGCAGGGAACGATCAAAATCAATGCTGATAAAGTTGTCGTCACCCGTCCCGGCGGAGAGAAAGGCAAAGAAGTGATCGACGGTTACGGTAACCCGGCAACCTTCTACCAGATGCAGGACAATGGCAAACCAGTAAAAGGCCGCGCATCAAAGATGCATTATGAACTGCAAAATGACTTTGTCGTTCTGACCGGTAATGCCCATCTGGAACAGCTTGATAGCAATATTCAGGGTGACAAAATCACCTATCTGGTGAAAGAGCAAAAAATGCAGGCGTTCAGCAATAAAGGTGGACGTGTAACCACGGTACTGGTTCCTTCGCAGTTGCAGGACAAAGGCAACGATCAGTCAAAGAAGGGTAAGTAATTCGTTATGGCAACATTAACTGCAAAGAATCTCGCCAAAGCCTATAAAGGCCGCCGGGTGGTGGAAGATGTCAGTCTGACCGTCAACTCCGGGGAGATTGTCGGCCTGCTGGGCCCGAACGGCGCCGGTAAGACAACCACTTTCTATATGGTGGTCGGTATTGTACCGCGCGACGCGGGCAACATTATTATTGATGATGAAGACATCAGCTTGCTGCCTCTGCATGCCCGCGCCCGCCGCGGTATCGGCTACCTGCCGCAGGAAGCGTCTATTTTCCGTCGCCTGAGCGTTTACGATAACCTGATGGCCGTATTGCAGATTCGCGACGATCTCAGCAATGAGCAGCGTGAAGACCGGGCAAAAGAGCTTATGGAAGAGTTTCATATTGAGCACCTGCGCGATAACATCGGCCAGGCGCTCTCCGGCGGTGAACGTCGCCGGGTAGAAATCGCCCGCGCGCTGGCCGCTAACCCGAAGTTTATCCTGCTGGATGAACCTTTCGCCGGCGTTGACCCGATTTCCGTTATCGATATCAAACGCATTATTGAACACCTGCGCGACAGCGGACTTGGCGTACTGATCACCGACCATAACGTCAGAGAGACGCTGGCCGTTTGTGAGCGCGCCTATATCGTCAGCCAGGGGCACCTGATTGCCCATGGTACGCCGCAACAAATCCTTGAAGACGAGCAGGTTAAGCGCGTGTATCTTGGGGAAGACTTCAGACTCTGATAGGGTAGAGGTTACAGACGTTTTAGCCGGAGATATTAGCTCTGAATATGAAGCAAGGTTTGCAATTAAGGTTAAGCCAACAGCTTGCCATGACGCCACAACTACAGCAGGCAATTCGCCTGTTGCAGTT
Organism: Klebsiella sp. KE9456; assembly: GCF_043832615.1. Classification (NCBI taxonomy): domain Bacteria; kingdom Pseudomonadati; phylum Pseudomonadota; class Gammaproteobacteria; order Enterobacterales; family Enterobacteriaceae; genus Klebsiella; species Klebsiella sp. KE9456. Next base: position 59,103 of record NZ_JBDYQK010000021.1, on the reverse strand, counting down.
GTCCACGTTAGAACTCCAGCAAGAACTCCAGCAGGCGCTGGAGAGTAACCCGTTGCTCGAGCAAACCGATCTTCACGATGAGGTAGAAACCAAAGAGACAGAGGATCGCGAATCTCTGGATAGCGTTGACGCTCTTGAGCAGAAAGATATGCCGGAAGAGTTACCGCTTGACGCCAGCTGGGATGAGATTTACACCGCAGGTACCCCGTCAGGCAACGGGGTGGATTATCAGGATGATGAACTGCCGATTTATCAGGGGGAAACCACCCAGAGCCTGCAGGATTATCTGATGTGGCAGGTGGAACTCACCCCTTTCACTGACACCGATCGCGCTATCGCCACGTCGATCGTCGATGCCGTTGATGATACTGGCTACCTGACCGTTTCTGTTGAAGAGATCGTGGAAAGCATCGGCGATGATGAAATCGGGCTTGAAGAGGTCGAAGCCGTTCTCAAACGTGTTCAGCGTTTCGATCCCGTCGGCGTAGCGGCAAAAGATCTGCGCGACTGCCTGCTGGTCCAGCTTTCTCAGTTTGCCAAAGAGACGCCATGGATTGATGAAGCGCGACAGATCATTAGCGATCATCTCGATCTGCTGGCCAATCATGATTTCCGCACATTGATGCGCGTCACCCGTCTCAAAGAAGACGTCCTCAAAGAAGCAGTAAATCTGATCCAGTCGCTGGATCCGCGCCCTGGCCAGTCCATTCAGACCGGTGAACCCGAATATGTTATTCCTGATGTTCTGGTGCGCAAAGTGAACGGTCGCTGGGTGGTCGAACTCAATTCAGACAGCCTTCCGCGCCTGAAGATCAATCAGCACTATGCAGCCATGGGTAACAGCGCACGCAACGATGCGGACGGTCAGTTTATCCGCAGTAATCTACAGGAAGCCCGCTGGCTTATCAAAAGTCTGGAAAGCCGTAACGATACACTGTTACGCGTCAGTCGCTGTATCGTTGAACAGCAGCAGGCCTTCTTTGAACAGGGTGAAGAGTTTATGAAGCCGATGGTTCTGGCAGATATTGCCCAGGCCGTCGAAATGCATGAATCCACTATCTCACGCGTTACCACGCAAAAATACCTGCACAGTCCACGCGGTATTTTTGAGCTGAAGTATTTCTTCTCCAGCCATGTCAACACCGAAGGCGGCGGCGAAGCATCGTCGACAGCCATTCGTGCGCTGGTGAAGAAGTTAATCGCCGCGGAGAACCCCGCGAAGCCATTGAGCGACAGTAAACTCACCACCATGTTATCCGAGCAGGGTATTATGGTGGCGCGCCGTACCGTCGCTAAGTACCGAGAATCTTTATCTATTCCGCCGTCAAACCAGCGTAAACAGTTAGTTTGACCCAACCGATAAGGAAGACACTATGCAGCTCAACATTACAGGGCAAAACGTCGAAATAACCCCCGCAATGCGTGATTTCGTGAATGCGAAATTTAGCAAACTGGAGCAGTTTTTCGACAGGATCAACCAGGTCTATATAGTGTTAAAAGTAGAGAAGGTGACGCAAATTGCGGATGCCAATCTGCATGTCAATGGTGGTGAAATCCATGCCAGTGCGGAAGGGCAGGATATGTACGCCGCCATCGATGGTCTTATTGATAAGCTGGCGAGACAGTTAACAAAACATAAAGATAAACTGAAACAACACTAATTGTCCGGGCAATAGCCTGTGCCAACCGCTTACCGGCGGTTGGCAAGGCAGAGCTCAGGTGAAATTATGACAAATAACGATTCGGCTCTACAACTGAGCAACGTCCTTAACCAGGAATGTACCCGTAGCCAGGTTCACTGCCAAAGCAAAAAACGCGCGCTGGAAATCATCAGCGAGCTGGCGGCAAAACAGCTAAGCTTACCGCCCCAGGTGGTGTTCGAAGCCATTCTCACCCGTGAAAAAATGGGCAGTACCGGGATTGGTAACGGTATTGCGATTCCACATGGCAAACTTGAAGAGGATACGCTACGGGCTGTGGGCGTTTTTGTTCAGTTGGAAACCCCCATCGCATTCGATGCTATCGACAATCAACCCGTCGATCTCCTGTTTGCTCTTCTCGTTCCCGCCGATCAAACAAAAACGCATCTGCATACGCTGTCGCTGGTCGCAAAACGTCTGGCGGATAAAACCATTTGCCGTCGCCTGCGCGCCGCACAAAGTGATGAAGAGCTATATGACATCATCACCGGTTCAGGAAGCAATGATGAAGCATAACAGGAATCGCACCTTACTCTTTATCGTACTGAGGAGAAACGGTACATGGTACTGATGATCGTCAGCGGCCGTTCAGGGTCGGGGAAATCCGTCGCCCTGCGAGCGCTGGAAGATATGGGCTTTTACTGCGTGGATAACCTGCCAGTTGTACTGCTGCCCGAACTGGCACGCACCCTTGCGGACAGAAATATTTCGGCGGCCGTCAGCATTGATGTGCGTAATATGCCCGAGTCGCCGGAAGTCTTTGAGCAGGCGATGAAAAACCTGCCCGCCGAATTTTCGCCTCAGTTGTTGTTCCTTGATGCCGATCGTAACACCTTAATTCGCCGCTATAGCGATACGCGGCGCCTGCACCCGCTCTCGAGTAAAAACCTGTCGCTGGAAAGCGCTATTGATGAAGAGAGCGATCTGTTGGAGCCTTTGCGTTCCCGCGCCGACCTGATTGTCGATACTTCCGAAATGTCAGTGCATGAACTGGCTGAAATGCTGCGCACGCGTTTGTTAGGTAAACGCGAACGCGAACTGACAATGGTCTTCGAATCCTTTGGCTTTAAGCACGGCATCCCCATCGACGCTGACTACGTCTTTGATGTGCGCTTCCTGCCAAACCCGCACTGGGATCCAAAGCTGCGTCCAATGACTGGCCTCGATAAACCGGTCGCCGCCTTCCTCGATCGACACACAGAAGTTCACAATTTTATCTACCAGACCCGCAGCTATCTTGAGCTATGGTTACCCATGCTGGAGACCAATAACCGCAGCTATCTGACGGTGGCGATTGGTTGTACCGGGGGTAAACACCGTTCAGTTTACGTCGCCGAACAGCTGGCGGACTACTTCCGCTCGCGCGGTAAAAACGTGCAGTCTCGTCACCGGACGCTGGAAAAACGTAAATCATGACCGTGAAGCAAACCGTTGAGATCACCAATAAGCTGGGCATGCACGCTCGTCCGGCAATGAAATTATTCGAATTAATGCAGAACTATGATGCTGAGGTGCTGTTGCGCAATGACGAAGGGATTGAAGCTGAAGCCAATAGCGTGATAGCCCTGCTGATGCTCGACTCGGCCAAAGGGCGGCAGATTGAGATTGAAGCCAACGGTCCGCAAGAAGCTGAGGCGCTGGCGGCGGTTATCGCGCTCTTCAATGCCGGATTTGATGAAGACTAAACCCTTCGCGGTCGTTCTATGCTTACCGGGGCTGAAAGAAAATGAGAACACGGCAAGCATCAATGTAGCTTATGCTCCCGCATAAACCCCTCCCCGCCTAACTGGCGCATCTGCCGCAAAATCCACGCCTGACGGCTGCGGACGTACCCTGACGGCGCATCGACGCGAAAACGAATCGGATTTGGCAAAACCGCAGCCAACAGCGCCGCTTCAGATGCCGTCAACTTACTCGCCGGCTTATGAAAATAGCGCTGCGACGCGGCCTCCACGCCAAACGTTCCATGACCAAACTCAGCGATATTCAAATAAACGGTAAGAATGCGTTTTTTGCTCCACACCATCTCAATACCGACGGTCAGCCCCGCTTCCAGACCTTTTCTTAGCCAACTGCGCCCTTCCCACAGGAACAGGTTTTTCGCCGTCTGCTGTGACAGGGTCGATGCGCCGCGAATCCGGTTCTCATGACGCTCATTATGGGCTAACGCCTTCTCAATCGCCGGGATATCAAATCCCCAATGTTCCGGGAATTTCTGATCTTCTGCGGCAATAACCGCCAGCCCCATCCAGGGCGAAATCTGATCCATTCCCACCCAGTCGGAATGGGCAACGTACTGAAAATCGCCGGAGAGCCAGGAGCCAGCTTGCCGCTCCAGCATCACCGCAGAAAAAGGCACCGGCAGAATGCTAAACAACGCAATTCCTCCGCACCATACCGCTACACACACCAACAACAGCCGCAGCAAAAAGCGCTTAATCATCGGCAGTGGTGAAAAGCGGTATTTCATGCAGCCAGAACCAGCACGCGCGCAACCAGTTTTTCAATGCCGCTTGCCGCTTCGGCAATATTCTGCGCCAGCATATACGCCGGAGTCGTCACGACTTTGTTATCTTCATCAACCACAATATCATCGACCGGGCAAGGTACATGTTCAGCTCCCATCTCTTCTATCGCATCGGCGGTATCAAGATCGGTACCGATAGTCACGCGCAGCGGGATGGTGAAAATTTTAGCTAACAGAGCCGGAGCGATACAAATAAAGCCCAGTGGTTTACCGGCCTGATGCATTGCCAGCGCCAGCGCTTTCAGATCGCTATCAACCTCACAATGACTGCCCTGTGAGGCGAAATTGCTGAGATTCTTCGCCGCGCCAAAACCGCCTGGCACGATCAGCGCATCCAGCTCATCCGCCCTGGCAGCCGCCAGAGGCCGAATCTGTCCACGCGCAATACGCGCTGCTTCCACGAGCACATTGCGGCTTTCAGACTGCACTTCACCGGTCAAATGATTGATGACATCGGTTTGTACTTTATCAGGCGCGAAACAGATGGCCTCGGCACCGTTGCGGACGATAGCCAGTATGGTGATGACCGCTTCATGAATTTCGCTTCCGTCATAAACACCGCAACCGCTCAACACGACACCAATTCTCTTCATCACATCAGCCCCTTAGTACAAGTCTATGAAACCAGTAAAAAATTTTGATTTACTCGCTATGCTTCACATATTTTACCGATTCACGTAACAAATTATTTAAGGTTTGCTATCTTAATGAGCGAGCAAACCAAATTCTCAGGTTGCGCCGCGTAAAAAATCACTCAAATGATTCTGGCCCAACAACCCGTTCCCTGGTGTTGGCGCAGTATTCGCGCACCCCGGTTTATCCGGGGTCATTTTTTCTCCGCCGCCGCGACCCATGCTTTTAGCACGGCTACATCGCTTTGCCACTCGGATTTCATCTCTTCAACCCATTCAGCAACATTATCTGACCATGCGGGCAGATCCGGTGTTTGAATCTGCTGACCAAGCTGCTGAATGTGACGTAAGCCGATTGAGCCCGCAGCCCCCTTTATCTTATGTCCTTCATCGACAATCCCTTTTTGGTCATGCGCGGTCAGATTTGATTCGAGTACAGCCAGATAACCCGGCATCATTCTCTCAAAAACCGCCAGACCATCATTAATCAACTTTGGTCCCACCAGCGAGATGTATTGCTCAAGCATGGGAATATCCAGCACAAAAGTCGATTTATCGACATCTATAGAGGGCATCTCGTTCTCTTCCTCTTCCGGTGAATCCCAGTATTTCTTGATAATCGCGGTTAACGCCGGAACAGAGAGTGGCTTACTGAGCACATCGTCCATCCCTGCCTCCAGATACTCTTTTTTATCCTTCAGTACGTTAGCCGTGAGCGCCACCAACGGCGGAAGTTGATCAGCAGTGAAACGTTGCTTCAACTGACGAGAGATATCCAGGCCCGTCATATCCGGCAATTGAATATCCAGCAGCACCAGATCATATTCACCGGGGGTAAACATCTCCAGCGCGGCTTTCCCGGTCATAGCCACATCCACGCTGTTACCCAGTTTCTCCAGCACCGAGCGCGCGACAACCACGTTTAATTCGATATCCTCCACCAGCAGCACATTCAGTGCGGGTAATGGCATATCATCTTGCGCCAGAGTATCTTCCACTTCTTCCGCAACGGCAGGCGCATGTACGGTGAGAGTGAAGATCGCTCCCTTACCTGGCTGACTGGAAACGCAAATATCGCCCCCCATATTCCGCGCCAGGCGACGTGATACGGCGAGGCCGATGCCGGTACCGGTTGCCGGTTTGCCGCCATGGCTATCTTTGACCTGATAATACATCGCGAAAATCTTATCCTGCTCCGCTTCAGGAATGCCGATCCCCGAATCTTCCACTTCAAAGTGCAGGATATCGCCTGCATCATAGCGCACGCGAACGTTCACACACCCGCCTTGCGGGGTAAACTTCACGGCATTACTGATAAGATTCCACAAAATTTGACGCAGACGCGTACCATCGGTGATCACTTTATGCGGCAGCGGCAAGGTAGGTTCCAGCACAAATTGCAGACCTTTCTGCTGCGTCTGAAGGCCAGAGAGGTTTTCCAGATCGGCAAGGAAACCGGTGAAATCAACCGGCTGGTTGTCCAACTGAATTTTACGCCGTTCCATCTTATCCATCTCAATAATATCGTTGAAGATATTACCCAGCGTTACTGCAGAGACATGGATAGTTTTCAGGTATTTTTCCTGTTCGTCAGTCAGTTCGGTATCCAGCAGGATCCGGCTAAGCCCCACGATGCCATTAAGCGGTGTACGCAGCTCGTGACTGATTGTTGAGATGAAGGTGGTCTTATCCCGGCTGGCCCGCTCCAGCGCATCCTGGTAGCGCTTACGTTCGGTAATATCGCGACCAAACCCCATCAGCCCACGCCGTTTACCAACACGGTCATAGTACGGCACTTTACGGATTTCAAAGCAGGCTTTCCGCCCGTCCGGGTAATCCAGCCACTGTTCATAGGTCAACGAAATGTTATGACGGAAGACTTTCTCATCCGTCTCCAGCACCTTATCCGCCGCCTCTTCGCTGTATACATCCTGTGGCTTCAGGTGAATAAGCTGTTTTTCACTTTTGCCCGTCAATAGCTCCACGGCGCGGTTACAGCCGGAAAACTCTTTATCTTCATTGCGATAGAAGACCAAATCCGGTGATGCATCAAGGAAAGAACGCAGAAAAGAGGACTGCTGTTCAAGCTGAATTTGCGTCTCTTCACGCTCCTTCATTTCTATTTTCAGTTGCTCAAGCGTCGTTTCACGCTCCGCCTCGGCTTTTTCACGCTCACCGATTTCCTGATTCAGTTGAGCGATGTTGTCTTTAAGCTTGACGTTAAGATTGAGATCGCGCTCGCGCATCTCCTCCAGTTTCTCCACCAACCGCGAGAGACGCTGTCTGGACTCTTCCAGTTGCTCAACCACCACCGAGAGGAAATAGACCGCCCACGGGGTGATCAGCAGGCCAAAGAAAATGGAGCGGATAACATCAATACTTTCCACCTGGCCATGCAGCACCATCGTAACGGCCATCTGCACAACAATCGCCAGTACCACCAGCGCCAGAGCCAGTAGCATTGAAAAACGCACCAGACCCAGCTTCATCATCAGGTCAACATAATACTGCGCCAGCATACGAATTTGCTTCATAAGGAATTCCTTAGCGACAACTCCGCACAATAATACTCAATTCTGAGCAAGACGCTGTAAGTTGTGCAAAAAATGCAGAGACCCTTCATACTTCACGCGACAGGCTGGCGCCACGGCAATCCCAGCGCCGCCCCCTGAACGCCATGTTCGCGGAGATATTTATCCAGCTCAACCATTCCGGTCCAGCGATTCTCACACCATAAAGGGGCCAACAGCGTCGGACGACGGGCGCTGGCGGAAATACGGTGATAAATCACCTCAGGTGGAGTATGGCGGATCATCTCTCCAGCGATGGTCGTATAGTCGTCCAGCTCAATCCCCTTCAACCGTCCGGCCTGCCACGCCTTCGCCATGATGCTTCCCTTCACAATATGAAGCGGGTGCAGCTTAATGCCATCCACACCGGTTTCCACCACCTGTTCTAACGTCTCCAGGCATTCTGCCTGCCCTTCCCCCGGCAGGCCGACGATAAGGTGGCAGCATACCTTCAGCCCTCGCTCACGCGCCAGACGCGCAGTACGCTGGTAGCAGGCAAAATCATGGCCGCGATTAATTCGATGCAGCGTCTTATCGTGGGCGGTTTGCAGCCCCAGCTCAAGCCATACCTCGTAACCCTGTTGCCGATATTCGCAAAGCAGATCCACGACGGCGCCTGGGACACAATCCGGGCGCGTACCGACACACAATCCGACGATACTGGCCTGGCTGACCGCCTGTTGATACAGGGCGCGCAGCACCTGTACCTCAGCAAAGGTGCTGGTGTAAGCCTGAAAATAGGCCAGATAGCGCTTAGCCCGATTAACCAACTGCGCCTGATGCGCCAGTTGTTCGACAATAGAGCGATGCTGCTGTTCTTCGTCGGCAAAGGAGGCGACATTGCAGAAAGTACAGCCGCCGCGGCCAATGGTGCCATCACGATTCGGGCAGCTAAAGCCGCCATGCAGCGTCAGTTTATGGACCTTTTCGCCATAGCGACGCGCAAGATCCCCGCCAAACATATTGACTAATTTTTGTAACTGCATAATCTGGTAGACCGGCCTTAAGAAAGGGGCCAAGCCTGCCATTTTTAGCCGCTGACGACGATGACCTGGATCAATCGTCAACGTGGCCGTTTATCCCGTTGCATAAAAAATCAAGATAACTGCAATTAAATTCACCTTTAAGGTAATGAGTTTTCCTTATATATAGCCGCAAATTTACCATTATCTTTATCAGGGCACAAAACAGTGTTAAAAACCAAAAAACAGAAAAAAACAAGAAAAAAAATCCAAAAATAAAAAATAATTAAGCATATAAATACAATATCATGCCATTGATATAGTGAGACAGATCACACTCGATTATGCCCCCCGATACGTTTCAATGGCATTTAAAATGCGATTATTTTAATAAAAATCATCACTTTAAATGTTGTATAGTACATTTTTGTATAAATAAGATTGCCATTTGACGTATGTGTGGATTCCCGATAAGTTGGGAATCCGCTGGAAGCTTTCTGGATGAGCGTTCTGCTCATCATATTTATGCAGTAATTGAGATTCCCTCTTAATAGCAAGTCCTCAAACTTGTGTTCCGATGCGAAAAGGATTTAAAGAGGGCGAATGCGAGGTGTAAACCCCGTCGCCATGCTCTTTCTGTGCCCGTGCGCAATCGGTATCGGAGGGCGTCCCGTAGAGCCTGGGGAGGTTCACTGATATGTTGTACGATAAATCCCTTGAGAGGGATAACTGTGGTTTCGGCCTGATCGCCCACATAGAAGGCGAACCTAGCCACAAGGTGGTGCGAACCGCTATACACGCACTGGCCCGAATGCAGCACCGCGGTGCGATCCTTGCCGATGGAAAAACCGGCGACGGTTGTGGCCTGTTGCTACAAAAACCCGATCGCTTTTTCCGGATTGTTGCGGAAGAGCGCGGCTGGCGTTTAGCCAAGAATTATGCCGTTGGGATGTTATTCCTTAATAAAGATCCTGAACTGGCCAAAGCGGCGCGCCGTATCGTCGAAGAAGAACTTCAGCGTGAAACGCTGTCTATTGTCGGCTGGCGCGAAGTGCCTACCAACGATGGCGTTCTCGGTGAAATCGCCCTCTCCTCGCTGCCACGTATTGAGCAAATCTTTGTTAACGCCCCGGCAGGCTGGCGTCCGCGCGACATGGAGCGCCGTTTATTCATCGCCCGTCGCCGTATCGAAAAACGTCTGCAGGATGATAAAGATTTTTACGTTTGCAGCCTGTCGAATCTGGTCAATATTTATAAAGGTCTGTGTATGCCGGCGGATCTGCCGCGCTTCTACCTGGATCTCGCGGATCTGCGCCTGGAATCAGCCATTTGCCTGTTCCATCAGCGCTTTTCCACTAACACCGTGCCACGCTGGCCGCTGGCGCAGCCGTTCCGCTATCTGGCGCACAACGGCGAAATCAATACCATCACCGGTAACCGCCAGTGGGCTCGCGCCCGTACCTATAAATTCCAGACGCCGCTGATCCCGGATCTCCACGATGCCGCGCCATTTGTCAATGAAACCGGCTCCGACTCCAGCTCCATGGATAATATGCTGGAGCTGCTGCTGGCGGGCGGGATGGACATTATCCGCGCCATGCGCCTGCTGGTTCCGCCAGCCTGGCAGAACAACCCGGATATGGATCCCGAGCTGCGCGCGTTCTTTGACTTTAACTCCATGCACATGGAGCCGTGGGACGGCCCGGCGGGCATCGTGATGTCCGATGGTCGTTTCGCCGCCTGTAATCTTGACCGTAACGGCCTGCGCCCGGCGCGCTACGTGATCACTAGCGACAAACTCATCACCTGCGCCTCCGAAGTCGGTATCTGGGATTACCAGCCGGATGAAGTGGTGGAAAAAGGCCGCGTCGGCCCCGGCGAGCTGATGGTTATCGATACCCGTGAGGGACGCATCCTGCACTCTGCGGAAACCGACAACGATCTGCAAAGCCGCCATCCGTATAAAGAGTGGATGGAGAAAAACGTCCGTCGCCTGGTGCCATTCGAAGAACTGCCCGATGAAGAGGTCGGTAATCGTCAGTTGGATGATGATACCCTCGCCAGCTACCAGAAACAGTTCAACTACAGCGCTGAAGAGCTGGACTCCGTCCTGCGGGTACTGGGTGAAAACGGCCAGGAGGCAGTCGGTTCAATGGGTGACGATACCCCATTCGCCGTTCTTTCCAGCCAGCCGCGTATCATTTACGACTATTTCCGCCAGCAATTTGCGCAGGTGACCAACCCGCCGATCGATCCGCTGCGTGAAGCGCACGTCATGTCGCTGGCCACCAGCATTGGCCGTGAAATGAACGTCTTCTGCGAAGCGGAAGGCCAGGCTCACCGCCTGAGCTTCAAGTCGCCGATTCTGCTGTACTCTGATTTTAAACAGCTGACCACCATGGAAGAAGAGCACTATCGTGCCGACATCCTGGATATCACCTTTGATGCCAGCGAAACCACGCTGGCTGAAACGGTCAAAGTGCTGTGCGATAAAGCCGAACAGATGGTGCGTAATGGTACCGTCCTGCTGGTGCTGTCCGATCGCAACATCGGTAAAAACCGCCTGCCGGTACCGGCCCCAATGGCCGTGGGAGCGATTCAGACCCGTCTGGTGGATAAGAGCCTGCGTTGCGACGCTAACATTATTGTTGAAACGGCCAGCGCCCGCGATCCGCACCACTTTGCTGTGCTGCTGGGCTTCGGCGCGACGGCTATCTACCCGTTCCTCGCCTATGAAAGCCTGGCGAAACTGGTGGATAACAACACGATTGACAAAGCGTACCGTACGGTGATGCTGAACTACCGTAACGGTATCAACAAAGGTCTGTATAAGATCATGTCGAAGATGGGTATTTCGACCGTCGCATCCTATCGCTGCTCGAAGTTGTTCGAAGCTGTGGGCCTGCATCGCGAAGTATCCGACCTGTGCTTCCAGGGCGTGGTCAGCCGTATCGGCGGTGCCGGTTTCGACGACTTCCAGCAAGACCTGCTGAACCTGTCGAAACGCGCCTGGCTGATGCGTAAACCGCTGGCCCAGGGCGGACTGTTGAAATATGTCCATGGCGGCGAATATCACGCCTATAACCCGGATGTGGTGCGTACCCTGCAGCAAGCGGTACAAAGCGGCGAATACAGTGATTATCAGCAGTACGCCAGGCTGGTCAATGAGCGCCCGGCGGCAACGCTGCGCGATTTGTTAGCGGTGACCCCTGACGGGGCCACCGTCAGCCTGGACGACGTTGAACCGGCAAGCGAGTTGTTTAAACGTTTCGACACGGCGGCGATGTCTATCGGCGCGCTAAGCCCGGAAGCGCACGAAGCACTGGCAGAAGCGATGAACGGCATCGGCGGTAACTCTAACTCCGGCGAAGGGGGTGAAGATCCGGCACGCTATGGCACCAATAAAGTGTCGCGCATCAAGCAGGTAGCCTCCGGTCGTTTCGGTGTCACCCCTGCTTACCTGGTCAACGCTGATGTGATCCAGATTAAAGTTGCTCAGGGCGCGAAGCCTGGCGAAGGCGGTCAGTTGCCGGGCGATAAAGTTACGCCATATATCGCCAGACTGCGTTATTCCGTACCTGGCGTGACGCTGATCTCTCCGCCGCCGCACCACGATATCTACTCTATCGAGGATCTGGCGCAGCTGATTTTCGACCTGAAACAGGTCAACCCGAAAGCGATGATCTCCGTGAAGCTGGTTTCTGAACCGGGCGTCGGCACCATCGCGACCGGCGTGGCGAAAGCCTATGCTGATCTGATCACCATCGCCGGTTACGACGGCGGTACTGGCGCCAGCCCGCTATCTTCAGTGAAATACGCGGGTTGTCCGTGGGAACTGGGGCTGGTGGAAACCCAGCAGGCTCTGGTGGCCAACGGCCTGCGTCACAAGATTCGTCTGCAGGTGGATGGCGGTCTGAAAACTGGCCTCGATATCATCAAAGCGGCAATTCTTGGTGCGGAAAGCTTCGGCTTCGGCACCGGCCCGATGGTAGCGCTGGGCTGTAAATATCTGCGTATTTGCCATCTGAACAACTGCGCAACCGGCGTCGCAACCCAGGATGATAAGCTGCGGAAAAACCACTACCACGGCTTACCGTTCAAAGTGACCAACTACTTTGAATTTATCGCCCGTGAAACTCGCGAGCTGATGGCATCGCTTGGCGTGAAGCGTCTGGTGGATCTGATTGGTCGTACCGACTTGCTGAAAGAACTGGAAGGGTTTACGGCTAAGCAGCAGAAGCTGGAACTGTCCCGACTGCTGGAAACCGCGGAACCGCATCCAGGTAAGGCGCTGTATTGCACCGAGAACAACCCGCCGTTCGACAACGGCGTGCTCAATGCGCAACTGCTGCAACAGGCAAAACCCTTTGTTGACAGCAAGCAGAGTAAAACGTTCTGGTTCGATATCCGTAACACCGACCGCTCCGTTGGGGCCTCGCTGTCCGGTTATATCGCCCAGACCCACGGCGACCAGGGGCTCGCTGCTGACCCGATTATCGCCCACTTCAGCGGGACGGCCGGCCAAAGCTTCGGTGTCTGGAACGCGGGCGGCGTTGAACTGCATCTTACCGGCGACGCTAACGATTATGTGGGTAAAGGTATGGCTGGCGGCCTGATCGCCATTCGCCCTCCGGTTGGTTCAGCCTTCCGGAGCCACGAAGCCAGCATCATCGGCAACACCTGCCTGTACGGCGCAACTGGCGGTCGTCTGTATGCGGCTGGCCGCGCAGGCGAGCGCTTCGCGGTGCGTAACTCCGGCGCGATCACCATCGTCGAAGGCATTGGCGACAACGGCTGTGAATATATGACCGGCGGCATCGTCTGCGTGCTGGGCAAAACCGGTGTTAACTTCGGCGCGGGAATGACCGGCGGCTTTGCTTATGTTCTGGATGAAGACGGCGATTTCCGCAAACGCGTGAACCCGGAGCTGGTGGAAGTGCTGGACGTTGAGTCTCTGGCTATCCACGAAGAGCACTTGCGCGGTTTGATTACCGAGCACGTGCAGCTTACCGGTTCGCAGCGCGGCGAAGAGATCCTGGCCAACTGGCCGGCCTTCTCGGCGAAGTTCGCACTGGTTAAACCGAAGTCCAGCGATGTTAAAGCACTGTTGGGTCACCGTAGTCGTTCCGCAGCGGAGCTGCGGGTGCAGGCGCAGTAAGGGGTTAAGATGAGTCAGAATGTTTATCAATTTATCGACTTACAGCGCGTTGATCCGCCGAAAAAAGCGCTGAAGATCCGTAAAATTGAGTTTGTGGAAATTTATGAGCCGTTTTCAGAAGGCCAGGCTAAGGCACAGGCAGATCGCTGCCTGTCCTGCGGCAACCCGTACTGCGAATGGAAGTGCCCGGTGCACAACTACATCCCGAACTGGCTGAAGCTGGCGAATGAAGGGCGTATCTTCGAAGCGGCGGAACTGTCGCATCAGACCAACACGCTGCCGGAAGTCTGCGGGCGCGTTTGCCCGCAGGACCGCCTGTGCGAAGGTTCCTGTACCCTGAACGATGAGTTCGGCGCGGTAACCATCGGCAATATTGAGCGCTATATCAATGATAAAGCATTTGAAATGGGCTGGCGTCCAGACCTGTCTGGCGTAAAGCAAACCGGCAAAACCGTCGCGATTATTGGCGCCGGCCCGGCTGGCCTGGCCTGTGCGGATGTGCTGACCCGTAACGGCGTGAAAGCGGTGGTCTTTGATCGTCATCCGGAAATCGGCGGCCTGCTGACCTTCGGTATTCCGGCCTTTAAGCTGGAAAAAGAGGTGATGACTCGTCGTCGCGAGATCTTCACCGGCATGGGTATTGAATTCAGGCTCAACACCGAAGTGGGCCGTGATGTGCAGCTCGACGACCTGCTGAAAGATTACGATGCCGTATTCCTTGGCGTCGGCACCTATCAGTCAATGCGCGGTGGGCTGGAAAATGAAGACGCCTCTGGCGTGTTCGACGCGCTACCGTTCCTGATCGCCAATACCAGGCAGATTATGGGCTTTGGCGAAACGACTGAGCAACCATTCGTCAGCATGGAAGGTAAACGCGTGGTGGTCCTCGGCGGTGGCGATACCGCAATGGACTGTGTACGTACGTCTATTCGTCAAAACGCCTCTCACGTCATTTGCGCCTATCGCCGTGACGAAGAGAATATGCCGGGCTCTAAACGCGAAGTGAAAAACGCGCGTGAAGAGGGTGTCGAGTTCCAGTTCAACGTCCAGCCGTTAGGCATTGAAGTGAATGCTAACGGTAAAGTCTGCGGCGTGAAGATGGCGCGTACCGAAATGGGCCAGCCAGACGCGAAAGGCCGTCGGCGCGCGGAAATCGTCGCCGGTTCTGAACACGTCGTACCTGCTGATGCGGTTATTATGGCATTTGGTTTCCGTCCGCACAGCATGGAATGGCTGGCGAAACACAGCGTGGAGCTGGATTCCCAGGGGCGCGTCATTGCGCCGGAAGGCAGCGATAATGCCTTCCAGACCAGTAACCCAAAAATCTTCGCCGGTGGCGATATCGTGCGCGGTTCCGATCTGGTGGTGACGGCGATTGCCGAAGGCCGTAAGGCCGCGGATGGGATCCTGAACTACCTGGAAGTGTAATACTTCTGGCTCCCCTGCCACAGCCTGACGCTGATGGATGGGGAGCCAATATTTCTCTGCTAAATATATGCAATTCGTTCTTCGAAAGCCGCTCGCAAATACGGCTGTAACTCAATGTAATACACCTCTCCTGGATTGACCGGGATATGCCTGAAGCGTATTGGTAGCGATATATTTTTCATTTCGAAACTATCACGTCAGGGATGACATGACTGTAACAACACCACCTCAACACGCTGATGATTATCAGCAAATCCATGACGGTATTATTCGATTAGTAGACACTGCCCATACCAAAGCCGTCCGCAGTATGAATGCTTTGATGACGGCAACCATTGGGAAATCGGCAGGAGAATTATCGAGTTTGAACAAGGTGGCGAAGCACGAGCGGCTTAGGGTATTTAACTCATTGAGCGGTTATCCGCAAATTTAAGCCAGCGCTATAAGCGTGAGTTCTCCACCAGGAATCTGTGGCAAATGAGAACATTTTATCTGTATTTTCAGTATATTAATATTCTGCAGACAGTGTCTGCGGAATCTCCACGTTTGATACAACTCACTAAAGTTTTTCCGCTACCCTGGTCAGCTCACGTGAATTTACTATCGGCAAAAAATCCCGACGCCAGCACTTTTTACGAGTATGCACTATCGGAAGAGATAAAACGTTACACCGGATGGCTATAAACCATCCGGTATTTTCATGCCTCTAATAAGCTGGCGCGCACCTTCACCACAGCTTTCTTAATCTCCCCTGGCTCGCCAGCCATACACCCGGGCTTATGGGGTTCCCCCGGCATAAACACGGAGAACATCCCCGGTGTCAGCGTAATGGACTGCTGTTCATGGATGTGGCGGCAAAGCTGGTAATCCTCTTCACCATGCAGCTCCTCGCATTCGCGCGCTGACCCGACTACGCCGAACAGAATGCGCTCCTCACCCGTCAATAACAGCTGAATGTCGATGTACTGCACATGCAGCTCCGCTTTTTTCTCCTGCGGCGACTGCGTGGCAAACTGCATCACATTCATAAACACATCGTCGCCCTGCAATTCGTAGCGCCCGGGCGTTTTCTCCTGCGGCCTTGCCGCCAGCGCCAGGGTTAACGCATCCAGCAATACGGGATGCAGCCCGGCAGACGGTAACGACTGAATTTCTCCCATCAACATCATTTATCTCCCTGAGCTAACAACGCGGCACCCAGTAGCCCCGCGTCATGTCGGTAATGCGCTGCGCTCAACGCCACCTGATAAACCGCCGGTTCCTGCGCCAGAAAGTGGCGTACCTGCGCCAGATATCCCTCAGCTAACCCTACGCTGCCGCCAATAACCACCTGCTGGCAATCCGTTGTCGCTTTAACATCGGCAATTAACCGCGCAACAACCTGCGCGGAGTGCTGAACCAGACGCACAGCCTGTTCGTTCCCGGCCGCCGCATGTGCAAAGACAGTTCTGGCGTCGCACCCGGCCAGGGAACCCTGCGCCGCTGCCGCAATGCCGCGTCCTGAGGCGATAGCCTCCACACAGCCGCGCCGTCCGCACCCGCAAACCGGCCCCTGCGGATCGGCCAGCGTATGCCCCAGATGCCCGGCCAGACCGCTCATCCCGGTGAGCAATCTGCCGTCGCTCACCACGCCGCCGCCAACGCCGGTCGACACGGTAATAAACACCATATCGCGGACATCAGACGTAAGGGCATGGTATTCCGCCCATGCCGCCGCCTGCGCATCATTCACCGCCAGCGTCGGCAGACCGGTAAGATCTTCTAACGTCGGCACCAACGGAAAATGCAGCAGACCACCCAGGTTATGCGGATTTATCGCCAGTAGCGCGCCTTCTCTGATAATGCCGGTAGAGGCTATCGCCACCCGCTGCGCGGTCGTTTGCAGCGGTTCAACCAGCACTTTTAGCGCCTCTCGCAGCGCATCCGGCGTTTTGCTGGCGGGGGTCGGCAATTCACGTCGCTCGCGGATGCGTAAATCATCATCCACCCGCGCGGCAGCCAGCTTGGTGCCGCCAATATCGATCGCCAGCGTGCTCATGACGTCGCCTTTTTCAATGCCGTGTTGTACCACTGACAAATATGTTCCAGCCGCGTAATGGCAGATCCCACTGTCACCGCCCACGCGCCGTGACGCATGGCTTCAGCGGCCTGTGCCGCGTGTTGTAACGCCCCTCGGCAATCACCCGGCATCCGGCATCATGCAGGACTTTGACCAGCGCGAGGTCAGGTTCGTCCGGCGTGTCCGGCGTGGTGTATCCCGACAGCGTGGTGCCGATAATTTCCGCGCCACGTCGCTGACAGGCTAAGCCATCCTCCAGTGACGAGCAGTCGGTCATCGCCAGCAACTGGTGCTGATGAATACGCGCCAGCAGCGCATCGACGGTCGCCGGACGTACACGGTCAGTACCGTCAACCGCAATAATATCCGCCCCGGCCTGTGCCAGCGCATCCACATCCTCAAGGAATGGCGTGATGCGTACCGGGGAGTCGTCAAGATCACGCTTGAGAATACCGATAATCGGTACGGAGACCAGCGCACGGGTCGCCCGCAAATTGTCCACGCCTTCAATGCGTAGCGCGACGGCGCCAGCCTGCTCCGCCGCCAGCGCCATCGCAGCCACGATGTCCGGTTTATCGAGCGGGCTGCCTGGAACCGGCTGGCAGGAGACAATCAACCCGCCATTGGCGGCAATGTTTTTATCCAGTTGTTCAAGTAACGACATATCCACTTCCTTACGCAGGTCGCCCGGCAAACTGGCCGGGCAAACCTCATCAGCTTTTGGTTTTTACAAAGGCGCTTTTGTCGCCGCCAAACGGCACGGCCCCGCTGAATGGTTTTCCGTCGATAGCATCATGCATACGTAATGCTTCAGGACGCAGCCAGCGCTGTACGCGGGACGGCATATCCAGCCCAATCAACAGGATCACCACAAAGGTCAGGCTGAAGGAGAGCGATCCCAGCGCGGTGCCCAGATCCAGACGCTGTGCGATCAGCGCCCCGAGGATAGGGGCCAGCGCGCCGCCCAGTGCGCCAACGTTATAGGTAAAGCCCAGACCTGCCGCTCGCTGGTCGGTATCAAAATAACCGCCAATGAGTTTCGGTAAGATCCCGGAGATCCCCTGCCCCAGCATCTGCTGGAAAAACAGTAGCAGACCCAGTACCCAGACGTTTGCGCCGCCAATCGCAAATACCGGAATGATCAGCACCTGGGAAGCCAGCAAACTGCAAACGTAGGCTTTGCGCGTACCCAGCCAGTCGCCGAGGAAACCGCCCACGCAGCAGCCGACTGCCGCCCCAAAGCCGCTAAAGAAAAGCACCTGCGCAACGGTGTGAGGATCGTAAGCCAGTTCAGTTTTCAGATACGTTGGCAGCAGCGCCTGAATCGGCCATGAATAGAGGAAAGCAAAGAGCACCACGATCATCAGCATCACGCCCGTTGGCCAGCGCTTGCCGCTGCTTTGCACCATAAAACTGATGAAGATAACGGCGCACAGTAACCCTAACACCGCCACAATCGCCGCGTTTTGCAGGTCGCCCGCAAAGCAGAACCACAGCGCGATTGCGGCGGCGATCGTCATCAGCACATTGACGACGCGATGTTCGCCCCGGTAGAGGATGTCCACCATCGTGCGCACCGGCGCTTTGCCTTCGTGTTTCTCTTTCCAGTCTTCCGCTTCAGGGATGTTTTTACGCAGCCAGAGCGCGAAAATGATCGGCAGAATGCCAATGAAGAACAGCGCGCGCCAGCCCCAGACCGGAACCACCAGGCTGTAAACCTGCGCCGCCACGACTGCCCCGACGGAGAAACCGGAAATCAGGAATCCACTGGCTTTATTACGTAAGTGCTTCGGCCAGCTTTCAATGACATAGGTGGCGCTGGAGCCATATTCGCCCGCCATTCCCATACCGATCACCAGACGGGCGATAAACATGGTGGTATAGCCGGGCGCAAAACCGCAGGCCAGCGTCCCCATAGAGAAAAGAATGATACTGGTGATCATCGCCAGACGTCGGCCATAGCGGTCCCCCATTGCGCCTAACATTAGCCCGCCAAACCAGCGGGAAATAAACGCCGCCGAGATCAGGCTGGCCGCCTGAACCGTCGTTAACCCAAACTCGCCCTGCACTTCCGTCAGAACAAGGGCAATCAACACAAAATCAAAACCATCAAGCAAATATCCCAGCCAGGCAGCGGAAAATGCCCGCCACTGCGCCCGGTTGAGATGGCGATACCACGGGATATTCTGGGTAGAAGTACTCATTTTTCATTCTCCCGACGATTTTTATTGTCGCTTTGCCGGATGGCGGCTTCGCCGCGTCTTACCCGGCCTACGTTTCATATTTTGTAGGCCGGATAAGCGTTAGCGCTATCCGGCAACCGGTCAACCGCGTTCCTGCATTAACTGCTGCGCCAGCGCTTTCAGTTCAGGCAGATACTTCTCATCAACCGGCGAAAACGGCTTACGGCACAGCGGTACGGAGACCACGTCCATGTAGTGCAGCACCGTTTTCAGCCCACGGAACACGCCGGTTTTAATGAGCAGATCGATGACCTTATTGCACTCGGTTTGCAGATGCTGCGCTTTCGCTACATCGCCTTCCTGCAAGGCCTTAACAATCCCCTGATAACGCCAGCCCATAATGTTGTAAGTGCTGCCGATTCCCCCGTCTGCGCCTGCCAGCAGACCGGAAGCGAAGATTTCGTCATAACCGTTGTAGAGCACCAGATCAGGATGCGCACGGCGGATCTGCTCCATCTGATAGAGATCGCCGGAGGTTTGTTTCAGCGCGCCAACGCCGGGCAGCGTGACCAGCGTGTTGATTTGATCCAGCGTCAGCTTCACGCCGCTCAGCGCAGGAATGTTGTACACCACCATTGGTAATCCTTCAGCGGAATCGATAATGGCGCGGTAGTGATCGCAATGCTCTTCAAAGCTAAACGGATAATAAAACGGCGTCACGGCGGAAACGGCATCAAAACCGTAACGATGCGCCGCGCTGGCCAGTTGCTGGCTCTCTTCGGTGCTGACCGTACCGACATGGGCAATCAGCGTCACCTTGCCCTTCGCCTCTTCCGCCACAATTTCCAGGACCTGCTCTCTTTCTGCGCGGCTCTGAACGAACGCTTCCCCGGTCGAGCCACCGACGTACAGCCCATCAATGCCCTGCGCAATGTTGAAACGCACCAGACGGCGCAGGCTCTCAATATCCAGTTTCTGCTGGTTATCAAAAGGAGTTAACAACGCTGGCATTACGCCTCGTAAATCTTTTGCCATAACGACCTCTGTCGATGATTAGTGTTATCTGACTACATACCTTTATACCTATTATACCAGATCAAATAAGCAGCACCCCAGTACAGAACGCACAGAGTGCGATCTACTTCACTAAACGATCGTCAGGATCGCGATCGCTAACGCAATTTTTTCTTTTGATCGAAGGCGTGCCAGGTGGCGGATACGCTATTGAGGTGGGTTTGCAGCGCGCGGTCAGCTTCATCTGGATCGCGCCGACGAATGGCATCGACAATAGCGATATGCTCTTGATAGCTCACGCTATTATGCTCATGTAACTCCTGCCCGGAAACCGCAGGACGCGCAGCGATCAGCCAGTCCAGCAGCGCGACATGAATCGCCATGAAGATCGGATTGCCGGGGATTTCCGCCAGCACGCGGTGAAACTCGACGTCGGAACGAATGAAGAGCGCGTTATCGTCCAGCGACTGGCTGTTGATCTCCAGGGCTTTCGCCAGCAGATCAATTTGCTCATCCGTCGCGTGTTCCGCCGCATAGCGCACAAGGCTTGATTCAAAGAACAGGCGCAGTTGCTCAAAGTGGGCGATACCGCCGGGGTGCGAGAGGAAATCTTTCGCCATGCCGGAAAGTTCGCTGATGATGGTATCAGCAGAAGGCCGCGACACGCGGGCGCGTTCGCCGTTATTGATTTGCACCAGACCTTTACGCTTGAGCGCGGCAAGCGCTTCACGCACCGACGGGCGACCCACGTTGAAGAAGGTCATCAACTCCCGCTCAGACGGCAGCTGCTCCCCTTCGCTGAATTCACCGCGACGAATCATCTGCTCCAGTTCTTCTTCTACCATTTCCGACAGTTTTTTACGCGCCAGCGGGCGGCTGCGCAAACTACGGCCGATGGTTGGCGGAGAATTTTCTGCTTGCGAATCAAATGCGTTCATAGCGTCCATTATGTAAATCGTCGAGGAAAACAGCAACTAAGGCCATCCTATCACAGGATCGAAAGTGGGGTGAAATCGTGGGAGGCGTGAATAACAGGCCCAAAGCCGAAAGCTTTACGGAATCCACTCCTGGCTGGGGGTCTATAGACAAAAAAACAGGCCCTCAGGGCCTGTAGCGCATTGTTCAGGAACTATCAGACAGCACTTCGCTCGCCCAACCGACAAAAAACAATAACGTAATGATATTATTAATTTTTTACCAGCTAATGTGCGAGTCCTCCCCCGACGAAAATGCGAGGACACTATCTAATATAGGTTTGTCATCAATCTACAGGCCTTGTCTGTCTTGCTTATTTCACAACACGCAACGACGGACGCCCGCCGCGAGGAGGCGGCGTGTCATCAGGATCGTCATCGTGATTATCCGGCTTATCGCCATCAATCACCGACATGACCGTTTCGCTGTCAGACTGCTCTTCGTCATCGTTCAGGCTGCTAACGTCCGCGTCATAGGCTGCTTCCGGTTCGAACATGGTTCCGGCGCCATTCTCTCTCGCATAAACCGCCAGCACAGCAGCCATCGGAACAGAGACATTGCGCGGCACGCCGCCAAAACGCGCGTTGAAACGCACTTCGTCGTTGGCCAGTTCCAGATTACCGACAGCGCGTGGGGCAATATTAAGCACAATTTGCCCATCGCGAGCGTACTCCATCGGGACAATTACGCCCGGCAGCGTCACGTCAACAACCAGATGCGGAGTCAACTGGTTATCCAGCAGCCATTCATAAAACGCCCGTAACAGATACGGGCGACGCGGCGTCAGCTGTAATACGTCCATCATTTAGCCTCGACCAAGGCGCATTTCACGCTCGGCTTCAGTTAAAGATGCGAGGAAGGAGTCACGTTCAAATACGCGAGTCATATAGCCTTTGAGCTCTTTCGCCCCTGCGCCAACCAACTCGACACCGAGCACCGGCAAACGCCACAGCAGCGGAGCCAGGTAACAATCAACCAGGCTGAATTCATCGCTCAGGAAGTATGGCTTCTGCGTGAACACCGGCGCAATCGCCAGCAGCTCTTCACGCAACTGCTTACGCGCTGCATCAGCCTGCGCGGCAGTACCCGTCTGAATGGTATTCATCAGCGAATACCAGTCTTTTTCGATACGATGCATGTACAGACGGCTTTCCCCACGGGCCACCGGATAAACCGGCATTAACGGCGGATGCGGGAAACGCTCATCCAGGTATTCCATAATGATGCGAGATTCCCACAGAGTGAGCTCACGATCCACAAGCGTCGGTACGCTTTGATTCGGGTTGAGGTCAATCAGATCCTGAGGCGGGTTGTCCTTCTCCACATGCTCTATCTCAAAACTAACACCTTTTTCGGCCAGCACAATGCGGACCTGATGGCTATAGATGTCAGTAGGACCAGAAAACAGCGTCATTACCGAACGTTTGTTGGCAGCGACAGCCATGAAAACCTCCAGGTATATTCAGAATTTTTGTACTGCTGCCGACCACATATGGCCAGCCAGATGTAAAAACCCCATTTGCGTGACATCATTTCCGCCCATCATCCAGACAAAAAATGAACAATCACCTGCATTTGGGCAGAAAATTGGATGATAGTTTACCAGATTTTGCAGACGTTGTGGTGAGGGGATTCTGGAAATGCTGAAAAAGTAGTAATAACGGGGCGATTATAGAGAGAAAGTGGCTGATTAATTCATAAAAAAACCCGCCGAAGCGGGTTTTTTCGCAAATTGTTCTGCACAAGCAGAAAACAATTAACGTTTGGAGAACTGCGGACGACGACGCGCTTTACGCAGGCCGACTTTCTTACGTTCAACCTGACGAGCATCACGGGTAACGAAGCCTGCTTTACGCAGTTCGCCACGCAGAGACTCATCATACTCCATCAGAGCGCGGGTGATACCGTGACGGATCGCACCAGCCTGACCAGAGATACCACCACCTTTAACAGTGATGTACAGATCCAGTTTCTCAACCATGTCGACCAGTTCCAGCGGCTGACGAACTACCATACGGGCAGTTTCACGGCCAAAGTACTGTTCCAGAGAACGTTGGTTGATAACGATTTTACCGTTGCCCGGTTTGATGAACACGCGAGCTGCGGAACTTTTGCGGCGACCAGTGCCGTAGTATTGATTTTCAGCCATTGCCTATAATCCCGATTAGATGTCAAGAACTTGCGGTTGCTGTGCCGCGTGGTTGTGCTCGTTGCCCGCGTAAACTTTCAGTTTACGGAACATAGCACGACCCAGCGGGCCTTTTGGCAGCATGCCTTTAACCGCGATTTCAATCACACGCTCAGGACGGCGGGCAATCATCTCTTCAAAGGTCGCTTGTTTGATACCACCGATGTGGCCAGTGTGGTGGTAATACATTTTGTCTTCACGCTTGTTGCCGGTTACAGCAACTTTTTCTGCGTTCAGAACGATAATGTAATCACCGGTATCAACGTGCGGAGTATATTCCGCTTTATGCTTACCGCGCAGGCGACGAGCCAGTTCAGTAGCCAGACGGCCCAGAGTTTTACCGGTCGCGTCAACAACATACCAGTCACGTTGTACGGTTTCTGGTTTAGCTGTAAAAGTTTTCATTAAAAGCTTACCCAAATAAATAAGTTACACGTTGGCGAACACCCAAACGTTTGGTCAGTTGAGGTTCACACGACAAAGTCCGGCAAACCTACCCCTTCGAATAGCCTATGCCGGCGCATAGAAAGTTTTGGGAAAAAAACCTTCTCGTAACGTGGGGTCGCGAGATTATAGAGAAGTCGAGGTCAAAGATCGACCCCTTTATGTGATTTGTCCCCGTTTTTAGCCCGGTAAATGCTCCCGCTTCAGATACTCTTCGCTCTGCATCTCTTGCAAACGCGATAAACAGCGCTGGAATTCGAATTTCAGCCGTTCGCCCTGGTAAATGTCATACAGCGGCACCGCCGCACTGACCACCAGCTTGACGTGACGTTCGTAAAACTCATCCACCAGCGCGATAAATCGCCGCGCTTCGCTCTCAAGCTGCGCCGTCATAACCGGAACATCAAAGAGCATCACGGTGTGAAACAGGCGAGAAAGCGCAATATAGTCATGCTGGCTACGCGCATCCATACACAGCGTCGTAAAAGAAGCGGCCAGCGTCTGGTTTTCTACGCCCAGCGTCGGCAGAGGACGATGGTTTATCTCCAGCGTAGGCGTTTGCTCACGCTTCGCCCCCGCCAGAACCAGCCAAAGCTTATCCATCTGTTGCTGCGTCTCTGCGTTCAGCGGCGACAGCCACAGATGCGCCTGGGTCAGCGTGCGCAAACGGTAATCAATACCGGCATCCACGTTCATTACATCGCAATGCTGCTTGATCGCGTCAATGGCGGGCAGGAAACGGGCACGCTGAAGACCGTTTCGGTACAACTCGTCCGGCGGGATGTTCGACGTCGCCACCAGAGTAATGCCGCGCGCGAACAGCGCTTTCATCAGGCCGCCAAGCAGCATCGCGTCGGTGATGTCAGAAACAAAAAACTCATCAAAACAGAGCACATCCGTTTCAGCTTTAAAGCGGTCGGCAACGATCTCCAGCGGGTCGCTGTGCCCCTGCAGAGTGGTTAACGCTTCGTGGACGCGCAGCATAAAACGGTGAAAATGCAGACGCTGTTTACGCTCGCCAGGCAAACTTTGATAGAACATATCCATCAGCCAGGTTTTCCCCCGCCCCACCCCGCCCCACATATAGAGGCCACGCACCGCGGCCGGTTCAACGACTGACTTGCGTTTGCCCAGTAGCTTACCGAGTTTTGCCCGCAGACCGCCCTCATTTTGCGGCACGGCGGCGGGCTTATTCTGTAATTCCTGGTAAATGGTATCAAGACGACTAACCGCTTCTTGCTGAACGTCGTCAGGTTGGTAATGACCCTCTTTGAGGGCAGAAAGGTAACGCGATGTTGGGGACAGGCTTTGCATGATCTACTTGTTATTCCTTGAAAACCGTCGTGCCGTAGCTCACGATTGACGAAAAAAAGGCCGTTCTACACTACGCGATGATACGCCAGGATTCCACTTCTGTAGAATTAGCGGTTATAGTGGCATTATCGGGCGCAGGCGGAGAGCCTCAAAACCACCCTACGGAACCACAAAACAACGGGAGATGTTCATGACCTGGGAATATGCGCTAATTGGGCTAGTTGTCGGTATTATCATTGGCGCCGTCGCTATGCGTTTTGGCAACCGCAAATTACGCCAACAACAGGCTCTGCAATTCGAACTGGAAAAGAATAAAGCAGAGCTGGAAGAGTACCGTGAAGAACTGGTGAGCCATTTCGCCCAGAGCGCCGAGCTTCTGGATAACATGGCACGTGACTATCGCCAGCTGTACCAGCATATGGCGAAAAGCTCCAGTACCCTTTTGCCGGACAGCATGGCTGACGCCAATCCTTTCCGTAACCGACTGGCGGAGTCAGAAGCGGGCAACGATCAGGCGCCGGTGCAAATGCCGCGTGATTATTCTGAAGGCGCGTCCGGCCTGCTGCGCGGCGGTGTCAAACACGACTAATGCGCCCTCAGTAATAAAAATATTTTCCGGGCGTATCTCCTGCGCCCGTCTCCCCCTTTCATCCCAGCTACAATTTAAACATCGATCACATTGTTACCTGATCGAAAATTCAATAACATCAGGCTATTCGGGACGTTTTCCATACACCTCAGGTTATGAGAGCCAGCATCTAATGAAGAAACAGACTTTGCTGTTGAGTGCGTTAGCGTTAAGCATTGGGTTATCGTTGTCCGCCTTACCTCCGGCTGCGGCATCATTACCGACACAGGTTCCCGGTCAGGGCGCATTGCCAAGCCTTGCGCCGATGCTGGAAAAAGTGTTACCGGCGGTGGTCAGCATACAGGTCGAAGGCTCGGCCTCGCCGACCCAGAATATGCCGGAAGAGTTGAAAAAGTATTTTGGCGACAACGTGCCGCAAGAGCAGGCTCAGCCTTTTGAAGGCCTTGGGTCCGGCGTCATTATTAATGCGGCGAAAGGCTACGTGTTAACCAATAATCACGTCATCGCACACGCGCAGAAAATCAGCGTCCAGCTCAATGATGGCCGCGAATTTGACGCAAAGCTGGTCGGCAGCGATGAACAGAGTGATATCGCCCTGCTGCAGATACAAAAACCCAGTAATCTGACCCAAATCGCAATTGCCGATTCTGACAAACTGCGGGTGGGGGATTTCGCCGTCGCCGTTGGCAACCCGTTCGGTCTCGGACAAACCGCCACTTCCGGGATTATTTCCGCCCTCGGGCGTAGCGGGCTGAACCTTGAGGGGCTGGAAAACTTCATTCAGACCGATGCTTCCATCAACCGCGGCAACTCTGGCGGTGCGCTATTAAATCTCAACGGTGAGCTGATCGGTATCAACACCGCTATTCTGGCCCCGAGCGGCGGCAGCATCGGCATTGGTTTTGCGATCCCAAGCAATATGGCCAGAACCCTTGCCCAGCAGCTGATCCAATTTGGTGAAATCAAACGCGGTCTGCTGGGGATTAAAGGCATGGAGATGAGCGCGGATATCGCCAAAGCGATGAACCTTAACGTTCAGCGCGGCGCATTTGTCAGCGAAGTTCTGCCAGGCTCCGGCGCCGCGAAGGCAGGGGTCAAATCCGGTGACGTTATCGTCAGCCTGAACGGCAAACCGCTCAGTAGCTTCGCCGAACTGCGTTCCCGCATCGCGACCACAGAACCCGGAACCAAAGTGAAGTTAGGGCTGCTGCGCGACGGTAAAAATATTGATGTCGATGTCACGCTGGATAAGAGCACCTCATCAACCGCCAGCGCGGAGCTCATTACTCCCGCCTTACAGGGTGCATCATTAAGCGACGGTAAGATGAAAGATGGAACTCAGGGCGTGCTCATTGATAGCGTCGATAAAGGCAGTCCTGCGGCGCAGGCAGGGCTACATAAAGACGATATGATTATCGGCCTCAACCGAGAGCGTATTCATTCCATTGCGGAACTGCGAAAAATGCTGGAAAACAAACCAACGGTCATCGCGCTGAACGTTATCCGCGGTAATGAAAGCATTTATCTGCTCCTGCATTAACTCGCCTCCGGACATCGCATACCGTGCGATGTCCGGATAAGTCGTGTTATGCTGCGACTGTCCATTCACCAACGATATCTGCATCATGCCTGGAAAGCTTTTACGTTCGATAATCATCGGTCTGATCGTCGGGGGAGTATTATTGGCCGTTATGCCTTCGCTACGCCAATGGCACCTTTCGCCGACCACAGAGTACGATAGCGCGGATGAATCCCCCGCCAGCTATAATTCTGCCGTTCGTCGCGCCGCCCCTGCGGTGGTCAACGTCTATAATCGCGCCCTTAATAGCAGCAGCCATAATCAGTTGACTCTCGGGTCCGGTGTCATAATGGACCAACGTGGTTATATTCTGACGAATAAGCACGTTATTAACGATGCGGACCAGATTATCGTCGCATTGCAGGATGGTCGGGTTTTTGAAGCGCTCCTGGTCGGTTCCGACTCCCTTACCGATCTGGCGGTGTTAAAAATCAACGCCAGCGGTGGCCTGCCTGTCATCCCGATTAACCCAAAACGTGTGCCGCATATTGGTGACGTCGTGCTGGCGATTGGTAACCCGTACAACCTCGGGCAGACCATTACCCAGGGAATTATCAGCGCCACCGGTCGTATCGGCCTCAACCCCACCGGACGGCAGAACTTCCTGCAGACCGACGCGTCAATCAACCACGGTAACTCCGGCGGCGCGCTGGTGAATTCGCTGGGCGAACTGATGGGGATCAACACCCTTTCATTTGATAAAAGTAACGATGGCGAAACGCCGGAGGGGATCGGTTTTGCCATTCCTTTTCAACTGGCAACCAAGATTATGGATAAGCTGATCCGTGATGGTCGCGTCATCCGTGGCTACATAGGTATCAGTGGTCGAGAGATTGCGCCACTGCATACGCAAGGTGGCGGCAGTCTCGATCAGATCCAGGGGATCGTGGTGAACAGCGTCGCACCGGATGGGCCAGCCGCCCTGGCGGGGATCCGCGCCAACGACGTGATTATCTCGGTTAACAATAAGCCTGCCGTTTCGGCGCTGGAAACCATGGATCAGGTGGCGGAGATTCGCCCGGGATCGGAAATTCCGGTGATCATTATGCGTGACGATAAAAAAATCACCCTGCATGTCATCGTACAGGAATATCCGGCAACAAATTAACAAGCTCGCCCGGACAAGGGAACGCTTTTAGTCAGCAAATTTAGCCCTGACCGGGGATCTGACCAGAAACCCGGTTACGGTCATCAGCGACCACCACACAGGCCACGCGATCTGATGTTCCCGCGGCATCATTCATGCAAACATCCCGGAGCGACTTTTGCCATAGCTCTCGCTCTCGCTGGCGCCTGCCAGTCAAAAGACAGATTTGCAGTCATTAAGGAGCCAGAGAAGCGCGTAAAAAGCCGGAGCGCAGGCCCCGGCTTCCCTTTTCGTTAAACGCTATTTGTTCACGAAATCCTCGCCGAGGGCGATATCTTTCTTCAGCGTGTCCAACATACCTTCCAGAGCATGTTGTTCAAACGCGCTGAGTTTACCGATGGGCCGCCGCTCTTCTACACCATTTTTACCTAACAGCAGCGGCTGTGAGAAAAAGCGGGCATATTGACCATCGCCCTCAACGTAAGCGCATTCCACCACCCCTTGTTCGCCCTGCAGGGCCCGCACCAAAGAGAGGCCAAATCGCGCGGCGGCCTGGCCCATAGACAGCGTTGCTGAACCGCCGCCAGCTTTTGCCTCAACAACTTCAGTGCCTGCATTCTGAATGCGTTTGGTTAAATCCACCACTTCCTGCTCGCTAAAGCTCACGCCCGCAATTTGTGACAATAAAGGCAGAATCGTCACCCCTGAGTGGCCGCCAATAACCGGTACGTCTATCGCCGTTGAAGATTTATCTTTCAGTTCGGCAACAAAAGTATTAGAACGAATAATATCCAGCGTGGTGACGCCAAACAGCTTGTTCTTGTCATAAATACCGGCTTTCTTTAGCACTTCCGCCGCGATCGCCACGGTTGTATTGACTGGATTGGTAATAACGCCAATGCAGGCTTGTGGGCAGGTTTTGGCAATCTGTAGCACCAGATTCTTCACAATACCGGCATTGACATTAAATAAATCTGAACGATCCATGCCGGGCTTACGCGCCACGCCTGCGGATATCAGCACCACATCGGCGCCTTCCAGCGCTGGCGTCGCGTCTTCACCGGAAAAACCTTTGATTTTTACATCGGTAGGGATATGACTAAGATCCACCGCCACGCCCGGCGTGACCGGAGCGATGTCGTACAACGAGAGTTTTGAACCTGAAGGCAGTTGGGTCTTAAGTAGTAGGGCAAGCGCCTGGCCAATTCCACCAGCTGCGCCGAGGACTGCAACTTTCATCCTAAACTCCTTATTATGGTTAATATCGTCTTTCGTTACTCCGTGGCCGGGACCTTAATTCACGAGATGAATAATTACAATAATTATGGTTGAAGAATGCGTCGTTGCGCGTAGCAATGCAGCAACATTGCGTTTCTCCCTGGGGCCGATCATCCAGCAAAGCGTAGTACCGGAACGACTACTGGTTACAATACACCCAGCGTGTTCAACAGAACAATATCATTTAATAACATTTTATTTACTTTTCCCGCAATTTGCGCACCGTGACGAAGGCATGTTCCTGATTAGTTTTTTTTGCTAAAATATGCCCCCTTCATAATATTTTTTACGCTTCTCCCCTGCGGATTATTTGCATAAAAATGCATGCTTATGCATAATAAGACGGTTTTTACCACCATAATTGGGTGACTTATGCGAATTTCGGCAAAACAAGAAGAACTGGTTAAAGCGTTTAAAGCGCTGCTAAAAGAAGAAAAATTCAGCTCTCAAGGTGAAATCGTACAAGCATTACAAGAAGAAGGTTTCGATAATATCAACCAATCGAAAGTCTCACGTATGCTGACGAAATTTGGCGCGGTACGTACGCGTAATGCAAAAATGGAAATGGTTTATTGCCTGCCTGCCGAGCTTGGTGTGCCGACCACCTCCAGCCCGTTGAAAAATCTGGTGCTGGACATCGACTATAACGATTCAGTCGTGGTCATCCGTACCAGCCCTGGCGCGGCACAGCTGATCGCCCGCCTTCTGGACTCCCTTGGCAAGGCTGAAGGTATCCTTGGCAGTATCGCCGGAGATGACACCATCTTTACCACACCGGCCAGGGGTTTTTCCGTTAAAGAGCTGCATGACGCCATTCTCGTCCTGTTTGAGCAGGAACTCTAAACGACGTCCCTCTGGTTAGCGCCAGGGGGATGCCTTTCAAAAAATTATCATTTCTTTAACATTTCGTGTGTTTTTTCGCCTCTATACATTCCTTTACCTAATGGTTCAGTCTAAAACGCACAAAAGATCAAATCCATATATCATAATGATTTAATTGAATATATCAGGCAATAACGGCCAAACGATGATATTTGTAATTCTTATACGTTATAAGAAAGATACTTCTTTGTAATCATTATCGATAGAAATAATTAGCACGGTATTAATATTTTCAGTTATTAGTGTATACTTGATTTTGTGATAGGGGTCACGAAACAAAAGCCCCTGACAAAAAGATTCGACGAGGTCAATATCATGAAAATCAAAACCACTGTAGCAGTACTGAGTATCCTCTCTGTCCTCTCTTTTGGTGCTTTCGCCGCTGATGTTATCAACGGCGAACAGGCTCAAGGCCGGCAGGCCATCGGTACCGTTTCCGTTAGCGCAGTCAGTTCCTCTCCGATGGACATGCGCGAAATGCTGAACCAGAAAGCGCAAGAAAAAGGGGCTTCTTCTTATCGCATTATCGAAGCGCACGCTGGTGACCAGTGGCACGCCACGGCTGAACTTTATCAATAAGATTTAATGAGAGTTGATAATTAACTGAATACAGAATCTCTTCAGCGGCCAGGTTGATCGCAACCTCCTGCCGCTGCAATGACTAAGGTTGGAGAAAAGATCATGAAAAGCGCAATGATTATCGCATCCCTGGGACTGGCATCCGTTCTCTCTTTCGGCGCGAATGCGGCAGTCAACCAAGTGAACGCAGAGCAGGCACAAAATCTGCAGTCCATGGGTACCGTCTCTATTTCTCAGGTAGGCAGCGCCCCGATGGATATGCGTCAACAACTGGCGGCTAAGGCCGAGAAAGAAGGCGCCAGCAGCTACCGTATTATTGAAGCCCGTACTGGCGATAGCTGGCACGCAACGGCTGAGTTGTACAAATAAACCCTCGTCGTCTTATCCGACGACTTGCCCCTGCTCTGTCAGGGGCCTTTTTATGCCTGACGCAGATTAAAACGCAGCGCGCCTTCCAGCTCTTCTTCCGCTTCATCAAACAGCAAAATTAATGCGCCAAATCGCCGACGCTGATTATCGTTTAAATGAATAAACTGAATCTCCAGCGGTACTGGCAGCAACCCGCCGGTCACCGCGTCCCACAGAGAATCAAGGTTATTCACTTTCTCACGTTCTAAAGCAAAGGTACGCGAAAACTGGCGATAAAAATCCTGCTGCTCGATTATGCCATCAAAGTCAAAGGTATAAGTCATCATCACACGCATCCTGTCCACACCTGCAACCCGAATTATTTTGGGTATATCTCCCCTGATCCGGCGTCTCTCTCCACGCTGGTGGTAGAGTCGTTACTCTGATGATTAAGTATAGTGATTCGCTGCTAACTGCTGGTGAGAACATGCTGATATTTATGGAGTACCTCCACCAGCCTGCGTACAGGTTCGGTCACCTGCCCAGACGCGTCCCATTGCTGCAATTTTTGCTGATAAATATCCAGCTCATTAAGCAGACGGGTAAAATAGTAGCGCCGCTTATCATCATTACTGGCGGAAATAACGCGATCCGCCGTACGACGTAGCTGCCGATGAAACGCCGACAAATCATCGTTTATGGGAACGGGCGCATCACGCAAACGCTGATGTGCGATGATCAGGGTCAGCGCCAGACGAAAACGGGCGATATCGCCCGGAAACTTATTCAGCAATAGAAAAAGCTGGCGATAGAGTGCCGGTAAATGGTTCTCTTTACGCCGTGTCATATTGGTCGTCAGCGACGACACTGCCGCGGAGACAAACTGGTTGAGCAGGACCCTCCCGGTGCGGGCCCGCGAATTATCGCGCACCAGCAATATGACCATCAGCGCGAGGAAACATCCCACGATCTGCCCTAATGCGCTATCGAGGAACTGGTTAAACTCAAACTGCATCGGATTATCGAGCACCAGAATATTGATCGTGCTGGCCAGCGCCCCCAGCGATCCCAGCCGCCGTTTTTGTACCTCAATGCCGATAAAAAACGCCATCGCCGCAAGGCTGATGCATAATAACAGCATACTTTGCTGGGTCGCAGGCATGATCACAAGGAAAAACAGTGCGCCCAGCGGCAAAGCGGCCAGCGTGCCATAAAGGAAATCAATCGCCACCATCCGCGGATTGGGCAGACGCATCGCCAGCGAGGTGACGACAGCAATCATCACCATTGCCCCACTCCCCGAAGTCCAGCCGGTCCACAGCCAGAACAGCGTACCAAGGATACAAGAGATCGAAGTACGCCAGAAGTTGACCATCGCATGATGACGCTCAGCAGACTCAGCTTTAACAACCACCTCGCCCTGTAGCACCTCATCCTCAATACGGCTGATTTTAGTATTACCGACAACGCCTCGTTTTAATAACAAATAACGCGTCGCAGCACCAACCCAACTGTAAATCGTCACCGGCGTATTATGCTCCCCTTTCCAGGTAAGAAAACGGCGCATGCGCTTGAGTTGTCGGTGCACATCCTGAACGGTTTCAACCGGCTCGGCAAACAGTTCACGGTAATCACTGGTAACCATCTCAGGCCGTGTATTCTGAATTAAATAGGTTTCACAGGCCTGGGTAATTAAAGTCAACGAAAGGGTATTGATTGCCTTCAGGCGCTGATTGGCCTTTGCCCAGCGTGAAGACTCCATAATCAGATTACTGCGCATGCCTTCCATTGCATTTGTTCGGCGAACCAGCGCGCCCCAGGCGCTGTCGGTTTCCTCTTTGTCGCCGTGGGCCACGCAAAGCTGCATCAGACGATATTGCGCAATCAGCAGATTATCCAGCTCAAGGTCGATCTCTTTTTTTATCGAACGCGGTGAAAACACCAGGTCGGCCATGATTGCACTGACGATACCAACCACAATTTCGCTGCAGCGTTCGACGGCAAATTGTGGCGCCAGCATCGGCTCTTCATGGATAGTGATGATAATGATAAGCGCGGTATAACCCGCCAGCCCCCAGGCATAAGAGTTTTCTACTCGTACCAGTGATGAAATCCAGGTGCAGAATCCCGCCCACAGGCAGCAAACCAGCAACATAAGCAGCGGTGCGCGGATCATCAACATTGTAATCGCCAGCGCGGCAAAGCAACCGATAAAAGTGCCGATGATACGCAGCATCCCGCGATAGCGAATCGCCCCAGAGTAAGGCTCTCCCCCGGCGGCAAATGCTGGCCCTGCGGCGACAATCGCCGCGGTCAGTACTGCCCAGCGCGGCGTTTCCAGTTGGAAGTGGAAACCGACGAATAATGCCAGCACCACCGCGCAGGCTAACTTAACGGCAAACCGGAGATGCCGGGGGTCAATCGTGAAGATCCCCATAACGATTAACCGAACTCACGCAGGCGCATCGCCAGTTTCTGGAAGATGTTCGCCTTGCGGATATCACGATCTTTTTTCCCCGTAATTACTACCGTCGCGGTGGTTCCCGCAGGCCAGAGATTACCCTGCTGATGATCAAGATGAATGCGCACCGGTACGCGCTGTGCAAGGCGTACCCATTCAAGATTAGAATCAATCGAAGCCAGCCCTTTTGCATCACTACTGCTGCTGGTATTAGTAACCCCTGCCGCGATGCTATCTACAGTACCTTTAAGGATATGCCCGCTTCCCAATGGCGTGATTTCGGCCCGGTAACCGGGACGCACGCCCTCAAGCTTGGTCTCTTCAAGATAGGCCATGACATAAAAAGTATTCTGCTTCACCAGCGCAACGGCCGTTGAGCCGCGCGTGATGAACTCGCCGCTGTAAACGTTCAGGTTGGTCACCCACCCATCAGCAGGCGCACGAATCACCGTACGGGCGAGATCCAGCTTTGCCAGATCGCGGCTTGCTATTGCTTTGGCCAGTTGCTGCTCAACGGTTTGCAGAGCGTTATTTGCCTGATCGATCTCCTCCCGGGACATCGCCTGTACGCCAAGACGATTACGGCGGCTGGCTTCCGCGCGCTTCTCTCGCGCCTCGGTCTGGTAATAGGAGACATCAGCTTCCGCTTCGGCTAACGCTTTCTGATATCGCGGCTGGTCAATGACGAACAAGATCTGGTCTTTCTTAACCAGTTGGTTATCCTTTACATTCACCTGTGAAATCAGGCCGGACACATCCGGGGCGATGGCCACAATATCCGCACTAAAACGCGCGTCGCGTGTCCAGGGTGAAGTGGTGTAATACACCCATGCGCGGAAAATAGCGAAAAATGCAAAGATAACCAGTATCACTGTGATTGCGGTACGGAGGGTATTTCTTGTTAGTGTTTTCACATCAACCTCAAACGAACAAACGCGATATCAGATAAAACAGGCAGCAATACAGCGCGGTATTAAACAACGCCGGGTGCCAGACAAAATCATAGATGCCGGTCGGAACCAGCAAGCGATGCACCAGCCAGAAGATAGCCAGCGACAATAGCAATTCAAAGAAGATCGGCGGAAATGACAAGCCGAAAATCACAATGACAGGAAACAGACTCATGATGACCTTGATAAGAAGCGTACAGGTGGTATATGCGATGCGTTTATTATTTAGCTAACAATATAGTAACGTAATAATTGCAGCCTTATCTATATTGTGTGATCTAAATCACTTTTAACCCAGAGTGAATAATGGAACGACTAAAACGTATGTCCATTTTTGCCAGAGTGGTCGAACTCGGTTCGTTTACCGCCGCGGCGCGCCAGCTCCAGATGAGCGTTTCATCCATCAGCCAGACAGTTGCCAAACTGGAAGATGAACTACAGGTGAAGCTACTTAATCGCAGTACCCGTAGCCTTGGCTTAACAGAAGCAGGAAAAATCTATTATCAAGGCTGTCGGCGAATGTTGTTCGAAGTTCAGGATGTCCATGAACAGCTGTATGCATTTAACAACACGCCTATCGGTACGCTTCGTATCGGCTGCTCTTCAACGATGGCACAGAATGTCCTGGCCAGCATAACGGCGGAAATGCTCAAAGAGTACCCGGGATTATCGATAAACCTGGTCACCGGCATCCCTGCGCCAGACCTGATTGCCGATGGCCTGGATGTGGTGATTCGCGTTGGCGCGCTACAGGACTCCAGCCTCTTTTCCCGCCGCCTGGGCTCCATGCCGATGGTACTCTGCGCGGCGAAAAACTATCTTCAGCACGCCGGGTATCCGGAAAAGCCGACAGATCTCGCCAGCCACTCCTGGCTTGAATACAGTGTACGGCCTGATAATGAATTCGAAATCATCGCCCCGGAAGGGATCTCAACCAAACTGATCCCTCAGGGGCGTTTTGTCACTAATGATCCCATGACGCTGGTCCGCTGGCTGACAGCGGGCGTCGGGGTGGCATATGTCCCGATAATGTGGGCGATCGACGAGATAAACCGTGGTGAAATCGAGATCCTGCTACCGAGCTATCAGTCAGATCCGCGCCCGGTTTACGCATTGTATACCGAGAAAGATAAACTGCCGCTGAAAGTACAGGTGTGCATTAACTACCTGACGGAGTATTTCGTCGGCGTAGCAAAAATTTATCAGGGGATGCATGGCCGCGGAGGCGCCTGATCTCCCGGAAAGAAGGTAGCGATAGTTAACGCACTGTGCTGAATGAGTCACTCGACTGTCTGCCGCTGACGTGCGACTTTCATCGCAACGCCGCAGAGTTGATTTGCGCTTTCGCAGGGGCGAAAGCGCACTGGGACAGGTCAGGCAGTACCGCCGACGGTAAGATTATCGACTTTAAGCGTTGGCTGACCGACGCCTACCGGCACGCTCTGCCCCTCTTTACCGCAGACGCCGACGCCGCTGTCCAGCTTCAGATCGTTACCCACCATCGAAATCTGCTGCATCGTTTCAATCCCGGAACCGATAAGCGTGGCGCCTTTCACCGCTTTTGTCACTTTTCCCTTTTCAATCAGGTAAGCTTCCGAGGTCGAAAAGACAAACTTACCGGAGGTGATATCCACCTGGCCGCCACCGAAGTTCGGCGCATAGATACCGTAATCAACCGATTCGATAATCTCCTGCGGTGTCGATTTCCCCGCCAGCATGTAGGTGTTGGTCATCCGCGGCATCGGCAAATGCGCGTAGGACTCGCGACGTCCGTTGCCGGTTGGTGCGACGCCCATCAGCCTGGCGTTGAGCTTGTCCTGCATATAGCCTTTAAGAATACCGTTTTCGATCAGTACGTTATACTGACCCGGCGTACCTTCGTCATCAATAGCGACGGAGCCGCGGCGATCGGCAATCGTGCCATCATCCACCACAGTGCACAGCTCAGAGGCCACCCGTTCCCCCATATGACCGCTGAAAACCGACGTCCCGCGACGGTTAAAATCGCCTTCCAGACCATGTCCGACCGCTTCGTGCAACAATACGCCAGGCCAACCTGCGCCTAATACGACTGGCAACATCCCGGCAGGCGCCGCGACGGCGCCCAAATTGACCAGCGCCATACGCACGGCTTCTCTCGCCCAGACATCGGCGCGCACTTCGCCATCTTGTACCGCGAGGAAATAGTCATAACCAAAACGGCCGCCGCCGCCGCTGGCGCCGCGTTCGCGTCTGCCATCCTCTTCCACCAGCACGCTGACGGAGAGACGCACCAGCGGACGCACATCGGCCGCCAGCGTACCGTCGGTGGCGGCAACAAGAATTAACTCGTAAACGCCGCTCAGGCTGGCGGAAACTTCCTGCACCCGCTTGTCGGCGGCACGAGCGGTTTTATCCACCCGGCGCAGAATATCCAGCTTCTCTTCACGACTCATGCTTTGCAGCGGATCGATACTGGTATAGAGCGAGCGGTATCCTACTTCGCCGAGAGTATGAACTTCCCCGTCGCCGTGGTCGCGCACGATGGTGCGAGCCGCCTGTGCGCTCTGTTCCAGCGCCAGCAGGCTGATTTGGTCGGCGTAAGCAAAACCGGTTTTTTCCCCGCTTACCGCACGCACGCCGACGCCCTGATCGATATTGTACGAACCATCTTTAATGATGCCGTCTTCCAGAACCCAGGACTCGTGATAGCTCGACTGAAAATAGAGATCGCCATAATCAAGACGGCGCTCGGCCAGTTGACCAAGAATGGCAAACAGATCCTGATGATTCAGGCCATTTGCCGACAGTAATTGTTCACTTACCAGGTTCAGACTCATCGTTATGCTACTCGTTTGTTGCCGCCTTTCAGGCGGAAAAAAGTACCCTAAATAGTGCAGACTGCCGGGCAGGAATGCCAAAAAAGGCTCCTGAACGGCGCTTGTGCCGCCCCCTACGGGACAGGTCGGGCCATTTCTGACCTGCGCGCGTATAACCACCTGAAGTATGACGGGTACAGAATGCTATCTATTGAGAGTGCGATAATTCCCCACAATCGTCAAATCATTGCTTTTTGTCGCTCCGCGCCTGGCGCAGGACTTCATTAATTTGCGGCTGATCGATAGGACCGGTAATGCGATAGCGCAAAATAGAGACCTTGTTCCACAGCGGCCCCAGCACCTTACTGGCGGCAAAGACCGCAGCGCCGATGATGGGGTTAACAGTAAAGGCCGCCGCGACACCCACAGTGGCCGAAATTTCCGGCGCCACCACCGCCTGCATATCCAGCTGGCGGCGGACGAGATCCACAGACCCTTTCATGGCGATATCGGCCTCCAGGCCATCGACCAGCGTATCGTCGGTATTCAGCACGCCGTCTTTAATCCACGCCGTACTGTGAATCGAATCGAAGTAAAACCCTTCGCTAAAGGTATCGCTAAAATCAAAGCGCAGCTTGCGCAGCAGAGCGTCAACGCTGAGCAAACGCAAAAGCTGGCCTGCATGACCGGTGCTCAGATCGGTAAATTCACCTTTTCCAAGATGGCTTTTGAGGATCCCATTAAGTGACGCAACGTCAGGCTGCCACGGGGGCGCACGCCAGTGCAGATCATAATCCACATCGAACGACGATCCTTTTACCGGTGAAGAGATACCAAAGAAATTCACAAAATCATCGCTTTTATTACCGTGCAACTTACCCTTCAGCGACGTACGTACGCCGCCCGGGGCGTTAACCCAGGCACCATCAGTCGTCAGGCGGCCAAAACCGGTATCCACAAGTCCGTTCGTCAGCGTCAGGGTATCACCGCGGATAGTGAAATCGCCCTCAATACGGCCATATTTTTGCCCCCATAGCCAACACTCCGCGCAACGGAGCTGAAGGTCAGGCCAGCCGTGGAAATCCCAATGAGCATCGGCCAAAGGAACGCGAGTTTCCGCCGCAGCGGAATTTTTTGCTGACGTCGGGTTGTAATAGAGGTAGCGGATCGTCGCCAGCCACGGCGCATTATTACTCATCGTCAGCGTCGCATTGATTTCACGACCCTGAGCGTCGATCTTCGTCCCCCCCATATCGGGCCGGGCAACAAGACTCACATTATTCCAGCGCTGACCCGCCATCACTAACGCAGGCGTACGCAATGTCACTCGCTCCGGCAAGCTCAGGTTACTGCTGACATCATTTGCTACGCCGCCCTGGAATAACGCCAGCCACTGTGCGCCATCCATCGGCGGCAAATTTAGCTCCACACCGGACTGCTCAGGAAGCGGTGAAACAGTCTTACTGTCAGAGGTCAAAATAGCGCGATCCAACGTCAGCTTATGACCCAGCAGCCAGCGACTATTAATATGGTTTTTAGCCCCTACGGCGCCGGTAAGATTGAAACTGCGCAACCCGCCATCGACCTTAATTTTTACTGGCAGGGACTCACCGGCTTTCTTATCCATCGGTGCGGGTAAGTGACTACTTACATTCTTCAGGTCACCGTTAATATCGACTTTGTAATTGACGCCGCCGCGGTAGGGCAATTCTATTGCCACCTTGCCATCCCAGGGCACGCTGCCGCTCAAAGCGCCATCCAACGCGTTTGGCAGTAAGCCGGTACGCGCAGGCTGCCAGTTAGCATTCATCCCAACGTTAATCAGGAACGCTTTTTCACCCTCAGCAGTCGAAAAATCAACATTCAGCGGCTGGTTAAACCACCTGGCATTCATTGGTTCGCTTTTCAGATCGCCGTTTACAAAGCTGAATTTACCGCTCAAATTGTGCAGCGTGGCATCAATAGACTTGATAAACAATGTGTTATTTTTTAGCTGAACGTCACCTTCCGCGGTGGTCATCTCGCCATCCAGGGGAATATCAAGATGTAAGCGAGCGCTCACATCCCCATCCAGTTGCAGATCGGACAACGCCGCACCCAGAGATGCTTTCAACGGCGTCGCGTTAAAGTAAGGCCCCACATCTTTACCCGGCCCCTTAACATCGGCGTCAATCAGCAGCTTTTCTCGCGAAT
Organism: Klebsiella sp. KE9456; assembly: GCF_043832615.1. Classification (NCBI taxonomy): domain Bacteria; kingdom Pseudomonadati; phylum Pseudomonadota; class Gammaproteobacteria; order Enterobacterales; family Enterobacteriaceae; genus Klebsiella; species Klebsiella sp. KE9456. The sequence continues at coordinate 19,205 of NZ_JBDYQK010000021.1, read as the reverse complement.
AGTCAGGGATCGCCGCCTCCAGGTTACTGGCGGTGACTTTACCCAGCATGACTTTATCGGCCTTCATCCACAAGCCGTCATTGATAAAGTTAAGGTCGATATTCAGCCCGGTCAGTGCGGGCCAGTCGGGTTGAAAAGCAAAGGTGGCGTTCTTGAGCGGCACCGAGACCTGAAACTGGCCTTCGTTATGCTTATAAGGGAACAGATGTGGATTACCGCCGTACACCAGCGTGGCATCGGTTGCCTGGCCACCTTTAATCGCCCCGCTAAGGTAATCCACCAGCGCTTTACCCATTAAATTTTCCGGGAAGTAGCGCCATGCCTGACTGCCATCGCTGGTACTGATACCGGCCAGAATACCGAGCCAGGGTTGCTCGCCCTGCGGTTGCAGATAGCGGAACCCGCCGCGAGCGCGAACGCCGGTAGCCTGCACATCAATGTCACGGCCATCAAGCTCAAAGCCTTTATCATTCTTCAACCAACTGAGTGTCGCATCACCTTGAGCGATTTCCAGCGGCGCACGAAATACCGTCTCATAAGGCATTTTTGCCTGAGTCATTGAGGCATGAAGAACGCCGTTTTCCACGCTTCCGGCAACGCTTCCGGAGAAATGCTCAGCCCCCGGCAATAGCTTCCATTGTTTCCATGACATGTTGCTCCAGTCGGCCTGGAAGCGCGTTTTATCCACAGTCTGTAGCGGAATATCCAGCGCCAGTAGATTGATTTTCCCGTCAGGCTGCGTCGTTCGCCAGATTTTACTCAACGCAGGGGCCAGTTTGTCCGCCATCGGCTGTAGCCCACTCAGGCCGCTGAGATTAAGATTGCTGGCGCGAATACGCAGTTCGTCGCTGTGCTGGGGGGTATTTTCGCCGACGCGCTGAGCCGGGATCCACGCCATCGCCAGCGCGCCACTCGGCCAGGGTTTATCATCAATAGAGATTCGCGTATCCGGGATCCGAAATCCCCAGATTTGATTATCGCGATAGATGTGCGCCGTCAGGTTATCCACCGACAGATGATGTTCATCTTTGTCGCCCTGCCAGCTGGCCCCGCCTTTTTTCAGCCATACATCGCCGCTGGCCACATCACCTTTGTCGATGGTCATCCAGCCTTCAAGGCTGAAACGCGCACTCTGCAAGGCAATGTTGTCCTGCATCCAGCGCCCAAGCCACGGCTTAACGTCGATATCATCAGCCTGAAGCCAGACGCGTCCTTTGTTAAGCAGGCCGTCTTCATCGCGCAGATCCATACGTACCTGCATCACGCCATGCTGACCAGTCAGACTGCTGAGACTTAACTCCCCTTCGGCGCGATGGCGGTTTTTACCATTCAGCCAGGTAAGCTGCGGAATGGACAGATCTGCCCGCTGACCCGAAATGGTCAGAAAGCTGAGGTGGCTGTCACGCAGAATAAAGTGATCGAACTGGCGGAGAAAAAGATCTCTGATACGGTCGGGTTTCAGACCTTCGCCATTATTATTCGCCTGGATAGGCGTATTGGTATGAATCTGTAACTGCCAGAAAGTCAGGTCGCGAAATTGCCAGCGCATGTGCAGCAAGCTCTGCCAGACATCAAGCGCCAGAGTAACGCGTTTAACAGAGAGTTTGCCGCCGTCATTAAGGTCAGCCTTAACATCACGAACATCAAGCGTCGGGCCAAAATTTTGCCAGCTGGCGCTCAGTTGCGAGGCATCAACCGGCACGCCCGTCATCGCGGAAACTTTTTCCAGCACCAGCGGACGCCAGTTGTTCAACTGCGGCAATACGAGACGCAGACCACTCACCAGCAGTGCGACGATAACAATCAATGTTGCCACGGTGAGCAGTAATATCCCGGGCAGTCGCCTCACGCATCTCTCCTTGTCAGCTTTTTACACGTCACCCTTACGCCCCTTATTCAGGAATAATGGCCTGAACAGAGGCCAGGAGGATGATTACATCATTACCACATCAAACTGCTCCTGATTATAGAGCGGCTCAATTTGTACTTTGACCTGTTTGCCGACAAAGATTTCCACTTCCGCCAGCGCGTGCGATTCTTCCCCTTTCAGCGTTTCCGCTACCGCAGGAGAAGCATAGACCAGAAAACGGTCAGAATCGTAGGCATGGTGCACACGCACGATTTCGCGCATGATTTCATAGCACACCGTTTCCACCGTTTTCACCGTGCCGCGACCATGACAAGTCGGACATTCGTTGCACAGCACGTGCTCGATGCTTTCGCGGGTACGTTTGCGGGTCATCTCTACCAGCCCAAGCTGGGAGAAACCGTTAATGCTGGTTTTGACCCGGTCTTTGCTCAATGCCTGCTCAAGCGAATGCAACACCCGGCGACGATGATCCTCATTATTCATATCAATGAAATCAATGATGATGATCCCACCAAGGTTGCGCAGCCGTAGCTGGCGGGCAATCGCCTGAGTCGCCTCAATGTTGGTATTAAAGATGGTGTCGTCCAGATTGCGGTGACCAACGAATGCGCCGGTATTGATATCAACGGTCGTCATCGCTTCCGTTTGATCGATGATCAGATACCCGCCTGATTTCAGCTCAACTTTACGCTCCAGCGCGCGCTGAATTTCATTTTCGACATCAAAAAGATCGAAGATCGGCTGACGACCACTATAGTGCTCCAGCTTGTCGGTCATCTCCGGAATATATTCGGCAGTAAACTCAAGCAACGATTCGTAGGTCAGACGGGAGTCCACGCGAATGCGGTCAAGCTGAGCATCGGCGAAATCACGCAGCACGCGCTGCGCCAGCGCCAGTTCGCCGTACATCTGGTAGCGTGTCTGCTGGCGCTTTTTGCGCTCCATCACTTTCGTCCAGACGCGCTTGAGATAAGCGGCATCAGCGGCCATCTCCTGTTCATGTACGCCTTCCGCGGCGGTACGGATAATAAATCCCCCCTGCTCATCACAGTATTCTGACACCACTTTTTTCAGGCGCTCGCGTTCCGCTTCGCTTTCAATACGCTGAGAGACGCCGACGTGTGAGGCGCCGGGCATAAAGACCAGATAGCGAGAAGGAATGGTGATATCGGTGGTCAGGCGGGCGCCTTTGGTTCCGAGCGGATCTTTCACCACCTGCACCATTAAATCCTGACCCTGGCGGACAAGTTCAGAGATGTCGCGAACGGTAAACTGTTTTTGCTCCTCGCCCGCCACGCACTCGGTATGGGGCATAATGTCGGAAGCGTGCAGAAATGCGGCCTTTTCCAGACCAATATCTACAAAAGCCGCCTGCATTCCCGGCAGCACGCGACTGACACGACCTTTGTAGATATTGCCTACGATCCCACGTCGCGCCTCACGCTCAATATGAATTTCCTGGAGGATGCCACCATCAATGTATGCGACGCGAGTTTCCGACGGCGTTACGTTAACCAATAATTCAGCTGTCATCTTTATCCCTTTTCTTCACGCAGTGAGTTAAAATGACTCAGCAACTCATACGTTTCCACCAGCGGTAAGCCGACTACGGCGTGATAACTGCCATTTATCGTCCTGACGAAACAGCCACCCAGCCCCTGAATTCCGTATGCACCTGCTTTGTCTAAAGGCTCGCCACTGGCGACATAGCCGGCGATATCCTGTTCTGAGAGCACGCGGAAAGTCACCTCTGTCACAACCAGGCAATCCAACGTTTGCCGCTTATCGGCCAGGGCTACAGCCGTCATGACCTGATGGGTTTTCCCGGAAAGCATACGCAGCATCTCTGCGGCATGCCCGGCATCGTGCGGCTTTTCCAGCACCTTACCGTTAAGAATAACGATGGTATCCGCCCCCAAAACGGGGAGATCAAGCGGCGCTAACGCCACACCAGCCTGCGCCTTTTCGCGCGCCAGCCGGGTAACATACTGCTGCGCGCTCTCCTGTGGGCGACGTTGCTCCTCAATACCGGGAACCACACGTTCAAAGGAGAGACCAAGCTGAGTCAGCAGTTCCTGCCGACGCGGAGAACCTGAAGCGAGATACAGCGTTGTCATATCAATCTTATTGCACCGCAAACTGCTGACGCACTTTACGCATCAGCAGGAATAGCCATGGCCAGAGCACACCGTTTACTACACTACTCCAGAACACTTCCGGACGGAAAGAGACATTGATCACTAAAAACTCTGCCCAGAAAACAATGATATCCACGGTGAGGGATAGCACGACCACCACCAGCGCCTGTTGCCAGAGCGCCAGATTGCGGAACAACTGATATTTTAGTGCGACCAGATAAGCCACAATACTTAATGATAGCGCGCGAACGCCCAGCGTTGAGCCGCTGATGAGATCGAGAACCGCTCCCATCACAAACCCCGTACCGACGTTTACCCGATGAGGTAACGCGAGGATCCAGTATAACAGGATCAGTAATACCCAATTTGGCCGGTAGACGCTAATGTCTTCCGGCCAGGGCATAATCTGCAGCAATAGTGCGATAAGAAACGAGAGCCAGATAACCCAGCGTCCCTGGCTACGGTAACTTGCCACTATTGCCCTCCTGCTGGCAGAGGCTGCGTTGTCCCCGTTGCCGGATCCGGCATTGGCGGCCCCATCGCATCTGGCGGAGGCAGAACCTGCGGCATCATCTGCATCAGACGTTCATTCGCCACACGATGGACTTCTTCCGGCGTCATCGGATTCGCGCCGTTGCGATCGGCGGCCCACAGCAGCAGCAGATAACGCAAACGCTGCAAACCTGCGGTCGGACGCGCCTGAATCACCGTATACGCGCGCTGAGTATCCAGCTTCACGGACGACACCACACCAACCGGATACCCTTCAGGAAAACGACCGCCGAGGCCCGAGGTCACCAGCACATCACCAACGCGAATATCCGTATTAGCGGGCAGATGCTCCAGTTGCAGATCGTCAGTACACCCATTCCCGGCAGCAATAACGCGAATGTCGTTACGCAGCACCTGAATCGGCAGCGCATGCGTGGCATCGCAAATCAGCAGCACGCGGCTGGTCAGTTTCGCTACCGCAACCACCTGCCCGACCACGCCTTTATCACTGATTACCGGCTGGCCCTCATAAACGCCGTTAACACTGCCTTTATCAATAACGACCTGATCGCTATAGGGATCGTTAACCGTTGAGATGACCTGGGTCACCATTTTTTGCTCATCCTGGCGCAGCGGAGACCCCAGCAGCTCGCGCAGGCGCGCGTTCTCCTGTTTGTACTGACCCAGCATCAGTAAATCACTGTTCTTCAGCAACAGTTCCTGGCGCAGCGCGCGATTTTCCAGTTCGAGTTGGTCACGGGTAGCCAGCGTTTGCGATATGCTATCCAGCAGTTCTCTGGGCCCATTAGAAATAAAGTAGAAAGGGCTGACGGCAGTATCCATGTACGTTCGTATCTGGCTGAACGTACCCAGGCGGCTGTCGGCAATTATCACGCCAAGCGCCACCAAAACCGCCAGAATAAGGCGAATCTGTAGCGATGGGCCACGGCTAAAAATTGGCTTCATAGGCTATGCGTATTCTCGTGTCAGTCAAGACCAGGGCCGCCCAATACGGACCGCCCGGATCTCAGGCTGACTACTCTTCGCTGAACAAATCGCCGCCGTGCATATCGATCATTTCCAGTGCCTTACCGCCGCCACGCGCGACGCAGGTCAGTGGATCTTCTGCAACTACGACAGGAATTCCTGTCTCTTCCATTAACAGACGATCAAGGTTGCGCAACAGAGCGCCGCCGCCGGTCAGAACCATCCCGCGTTCGGAAATATCGGAAGCCAGTTCCGGAGGGCACTGCTCCAGCGCAACCATCACCGCGCTGACGATACCGGTCAACGGCTCCTGCAGCGCTTCAAGGATTTCATTTGAATTTAGCGTAAAGCCACGCGGCACACCTTCCGCCAGGTTACGCCCACGGACTTCGATTTCGCGAACTTCATCCCCAGGATAAGCGGAACCAATCTCGTGCTTGATACGTTCTGCAGTAGCTTCGCCGATCAACGAACCATAGTTACGGCGCACATAATTAATCACAGCCTCGTCAAAACGGTCACCACCGATACGCACAGAAGAGGAGTAAACGACGCCATTCAGGGAGATCACCGCCACTTCAGTCGTACCGCCGCCAATATCCACAACCATAGAACCGGTCGCTTCAGAGACCGGCAGGCCCGCGCCAATCGCGGCGGCCATCGGCTCTTCAATGAGGAAAACTTCACGAGCGCCGGCACCCTGCGCGGATTCGCGAATAGCGCGGCGTTCAACCTGGGTCGCGCCAACGGGCACGCAGACCAGCACACGCGGACTTGGACGCATAAAACTATTGCTGTGCACCTGTTTGATAAAGTGCTGAAGCATTTTTTCAGTCACGAAGAAGTCGGCGATAACGCCGTCCTTCATTGGACGAATAGCTGCAATGTTGCCTGGCGTACGCCCAAGCATCTGCTTCGCTTCATGACCCACAGCGGCGACGCTTTTCGGCGATCCGGCACGATCCTGACGAATGGCCACAACGGAAGGCTCATTCAATACGATGCCTTGTCCTTTTACATAAATAAGGGTATTCGCGGTACCCAGGTCAATGGACAGGTCATTGGAAAACATGCCACGAAATTTTTTTAACATACTAAGGGATAATCCTGAAAGCTGGGGCGGAAAACAAAATCCGCTTACTTTACCAACCACGCGCAGCAGCGACAAGGCGCAAAAATCATCTGCTGCGGTGAAAATTAGTGCAGTTTGTTACCTTTGTTACAAATTTGCCTGAGTCAGTCCGCCGATGAAATCTCCAGCAGCGATCCGCGCTTTAATCTGCAACCTGTCAAAGGTCATTCACTGGCATTTTACATTGCGACAATCCGGCAGGTAGACAAGCACACCCCCATCACTATGGCGCGCATTATTCTACGTGAAATAACGCTAAACGGCAGATCAAACAGAGTATCTTTGCGAATATTTTTTCACATTAGTGTCAAGTGGCTGTGAGGCGGCAAAAAATTCCCCCTGACCGCCGGTGACACCGCATTGAGACAACACCTGCCACTCGCTACGGTTGAGCACGCCTGTCGCGAAAACCTGAACCGGCATTCCTTTACAGGCTTCCACCAGGCTTTGGATCAATAGCTGATTCTCACTGCGTTTTTCTATATTTCGCGATAACCCCGAATGCAGCTTTATCACTTCCACATCAAGCTGCTTGATCCAACTGGTCCCGACCAACGTAAGACCCGCCTGAATAACGGCGATCCGAATACCCAAAGCGTTAATCAACCGCATCACCGGCTGCAATCGGCCGATATATTGACAAACATCCGCCTCTGCAAGTTCAAAAATAATACGTTGCCGTTGCGATTTTTCACATTGCATCAAGGTATCGCGCAACCAACGCTGAAAGCGCGGGCGAATTAACGACTCTACCGTCACCTGCAACGCAAGATTCTCTTCCGGCCAGAAACCGAGAAATGGCAACAGCCGGGTAATCTGCAAACGGTCATACTCCTCCGATAAACCAAACTGCAGCACCATAGGCATATATTCCGCCGCGATCACCTCTTCTTTACCATCATAAAGACGGGACATGAGCTCCCGATGATGTACGCGACCATCACGGAACACTGCGGGATTCTGGTAGAGTCGCGGCCCACCGCGGCTTAGCATCTGTTCAATCAAGGTGCGCCAACGCACGTTACCACGCCCTTTCTCCGGCAAGGAGTCGTCGTAGACCGCCCAGCTATTACTTCCTTGCAGGACCGCGTTGCGCGCTGCCGCTTCAGCATGTTCCATCACCTGAGCCGTCGTTTGCCCACTACGAAAGGCACAGATGCCGATATGCATCATATCGTCTCGATCGAGAATGCGCGTCGGCGGCAGGGCATCCATCGCCTTTAAAAGCAACCCGGCAATGCTGTCCGCCTCTTTTAACGTACGATGCGGAAGCAGAACGGCAAAATCACTCCGGTGATAACGCGCCAACAGTGCGCCAGGATAGCGCATAATAAAAGTAGAGAGCATGTTGATCAGCGTAAAGTAGTGTTCTTCAGTCGCCCGGCGTCCCCAGTTATCGCGCAAAAGGTCAAAATCAGGCAAGCGGATCATCATAACAATGCCATATGATCCCACTTTCTCCTGATCTTCCAGCAGCGTCGTCAGTTGATTATCAAAAAACAACCGGTTATTTAGCCCTGTTTTTGAGTCCTGGGCCACATAAGAACGAATCAGGGTATCCATGCGGCTTCGCTGATCGCTAACGAACTGAAGTTCTGATAGCAGCGTGTCCAGTGCGCTACTGATATTGGCGGGCCACTCATATACGGAGCCCTGAACCTGCGGCCCACGCTCACCTTTAAGAATACGTGCGGCGCGGAGTTCCAGTAACTCCTGCCCCGCCAACTGGCGACGGATCCAGCGCACCGAAAAAAAGATCATCAGCACCATAAAGCCAATCGCAATGGAGAGTGGCGCGGTGATAAGTATTGAACGAAAGTAATTGGCCATTGGGTCCAGATAGACCAGATGGATATCCATGCCGGGATACTTAAGCGATGGCACGGTGATATCGCGGAGCTGGTGGCTGCTACCAGGCGGACGATAGCTGTCACTGCGCGAACGGCTGTAGACCAACCTGCCGTGGATCCTAAAATCAACGCGCACCACTTCTACCGGCGCCATCAACTCATCCATTTGCGGTTCGAGTTGCTCAAAAGACGAAGAAACCAGGCGATTATCCAACATCGTCGCGACCGCCTGAACCCGGTTCGCCACTTTTAGCTGAATACCGTTATAAAAACTCAGCGAAGCGCCAATCAGCGTGACAAAGATAGCCAGGCTGATAAGTAGCGTGAAAAATGCTGAGAATTTCGTCGTTAATCGCATCCCTGTGTTAACTCCGCATGTGAATGACTGCCCGATGGGCATTCGGGCCCTCTGCCGCGCTTACATTAAAGTAAGCACTAACTTGCTAAAGATCGACGCATACTATCAAAGCTGACGCTTCTGGCAATTTATTGCGTTATGTCGGTGTAATAATGTCGTTAGCGAGTATAGTCTGCAGAAAAAATTTTCCAATCATCCAACCTACGAGGACCGGCGCATGCAGGCTTTAATCTTAGATCAGCAGGATGGCAAAACAATCTCTTCGGTGCAAACCCTTGATGCCAGCCAACTGCCGCAGGGCGATGTGACAGTGGATATCGAGTGGTCCAGCCTTAACTATAAAGACGCGCTGGCGATTACCGGCAAAGGGAAAATCATTCGCCACTTTCCGATGATTCCTGGCATCGATTTTGCCGGTTCCGTACACAGCAGCGAGGATCCTCGTTTTCATGCCGGACAACAGGTGCTCCTGACCGGCTGGGGCGTCGGTGAAAATCACTGGGGCGGGCTCGCCGAACGGGCGCGCGTCAAGGCCGACTGGCTGGTTGCGATGCCTCAAGGCCTGGATGGCCGTAAAGCAATGACCATTGGCACTGCGGGTTTCACTGCCATGTTGTGTGTGATGGCGCTGGAAGATGCCGGTGTTCGTCCTGAAGATGGCGAAATCGTTGTGACCGGTGCCAGCGGTGGCGTTGGCAGTACCGCTGTCGCCCTGTTACATCATCTGGGATACAACGTGGCGGCAGTAACCGGCCGTGAAAGTACCCACGCATACCTGAAAAACCTGGGAGCCCAGCGTATTCTGAATCGGGATGAGTTCGCCGAAACCCGCCCGCTGGAAAAACAGCTGTGGGCCGGCGCCGTGGACACCGTTGGCGACAAAGTGCTGGCAAAAGTGCTGGCGCAGATGAACTACGGCGGCTGCGTCGCGGCCTGCGGCCTGGCGGGGGGTTTTGCCCTGCCGACCACGGTAATGCCGTTTATTCTGCGTAATGTTCGCCTGCAGGGGGTTGATTCCGTGATGACCCCACCTGCACGTCGCGCACTGGCCTGGCAGCGTCTGGTTAGCGATCTGCCAGAATCATTCTATACGCAAAGCGCAACTGAAATCTCTCTCGCTGACGCCCCGGCATTTGCCGATAAGATAATGGCAAACCAGGTTCAGGGCCGTACGCTGGTCAAGATTGCCTAATCTGCAATTTTTCGTGACATATTCGCGATAACTCGCCGCCTCCGTCATGCTTAAAAAAACCTATGACGGAGGATGCCATGAAACTGAAAAAACTAACGGAAGCCGATGTAACAGTAGAGTCCGTTTTTATGCTTCAACGTCGCCAGATCCTGAAACTGTTGGGTATCAGCGCGACCGCGCTTTCCCTCTCGCCCTCCGCGCGGGCCGATCTGCTGGATTGGTTTAAAGGTCATGATCGCCCTCCGGCCCCTCCCGGTAAAGCGCTGACTTTCGATAAACCGGCAAAATGGCAAAACAGTCTGCCGCTGACGCCCGAAGATAAGGTCTCCGGCTATAATAACTTCTATGAATTCGGCCTGGATAAAGCCGACCCTGCCGCTAATGCCGGCAGTTTGCGTACCGATCCCTGGACGCTGACGATTGCCGGAGAAGTGGCAAAACCACTCACCCTCGATCATGACGATCTGATCAAACGGTTCCCGCTGGAAGAGCGAATTTACCGGATGCGCTGCGTGGAGGCATGGTCAATGGTCGTCCCCTGGGTCGGGTTCCCGCTACATAAATTACTGTCGCAGGTTGAACCCACCAGCAATGCACGCTACGTAGCGTTTAAAACGCTTTATGCCCCCGAGCAAATGCCCGGACAAAAGGACCGGTTTATCGGCGGCGGTCTGGCGTATCCGTATGTTGAAGGATTGCGCCTTGATGAAGCGATGCACCCTCTGACTCTGCTCACCGTCGGCGTATATGGCAAAGCCCTGCCCCCGCAGAACGGTGCGCCGATACGGCTTACCGTCCCATGGAAGTACGGCTTTAAGGGGATCAAATCCATCGTCAGTATTGAATTGACCCGTGACCGCCCGCCCACCACCTGGAACCTGGCCGCTCCTGATGAATACGGGTTTTACGCCAATGTTAATCCGCATGTCGATCATCCTCGCTGGTCCCAGGCCACCGAGCGCTTTATCGGCGCAGGCGGCATCCTGGACGTTAAACGTCAGCCAACCTTATTATTCAATGGCTACGCGGATGAAGTGGCATCGCTCTACCGGGGTCTGAATTTACGGGAGAACTATTAGTGCGCCTTAATGTACAACAGATAACCTGGCTGAAAGTGCTTCTCCACCTGGCCGGTTTTTTGCCCTTTCTCTGGCTATTCTGGGCAGGATATCAGGGGTATTTCAGCGCCGATCCGGCAAAAGATATTCAGCACTTTACCGGTAGGATGGCACTTAAATTCCTGCTTGCCACCTTGCTTGTCTCCCCCCTGGCACGCTACGCTAAACAGCCCTTGTTGATACGGACAAGGCGATTATTAGGATTGTGGTGTTTTACCTGGGCAACGCTGCACCTGACCAGCTATATACTGCTTGAACTCGGCATCAACAACCTGACGTTACTGGGGGAAGAGGTGGTCACCAGACCTTATCTGACGCTGGGCTTGATCAGTTGGTTGATTCTGCTGGCTCTGACCGCGACATCAACACAAGCGATGCAGCGAAAATTGGGCCGTCGCTGGACAAGATTGCATAACTTCGTCTATATCGTCGCCATCCTCGCCCCGATTCACTACCTGTGGTCGGTGAAGATCTTATCTCCGCAGCCGATAATTTATGCGCTGCTGGCCATCTTACTTTTAGCATGGCGATACAAGAAGTTCCGCCAGTGGTGGCGCTAATCTCCGGATATGCGCCTTCCCCCGCAAATCTCTTATCAGGCGTAACGCTTTGCATGATAGCGGTTGATTATCTTCCCTGATAAGACCAGTATTTAGCTGCGAAATGCTACGAAATAGTTATAATGTGCGACTTTGGCTTTCCTGACGGGGTTTTTAACCCCTGAAAAGGTGACAATCGCGCATCGAAGGTATATTTTGTTTTTTGCCCGAGAATAGCAGAAGATAGCCGCATAATGGCTGATAAGTTCCACATTTTGCTTCTCAGCTATTGGCACTGGCCATATCAGCATAAAACAGAAGCGCCAGGATCTTGCGCGCAGTCGTAATACATATGCTTTACAGACGGTGCTAACACACCTGTCACAATCACACTAAACAAAGAGTACGGAACCCACTCATGGATATTCGTAAGATTAAAAAACTGATCGAGCTGGTTGAAGAATCAGGCATCTCCGAACTGGAAATTTCTGAAGGCGAAGAGTCTGTACGCATCAGCCGCGCCGCGCCGAGCGCAAGTTTCCCGGTGATGCAGCAGGCTTACGCCGCACCGATGATGCAGCAGCAGCCAGCGCTGTCCAGCGCTGTTGCGCCTACGGCAACGCCAGCAGTGGATGCCCCTGCAGCAGCGGAAATCAGTGGTCACATCGTACGTTCCCCAATGGTTGGTACTTTCTACCGCACCCCAAGCCCGGACGCGAAAGCGTTCATCGAAGTCGGTCAGAAAGTTAACGTGGGCGATACCCTGTGCATCGTTGAAGCCATGAAAATGATGAACCAGATCGAAGCCGATAAATCCGGCGTAGTGAAAGCGATTCTGGTCGAAAGTGGTCAACCGGTAGAATTTGACGAGCCACTGGTCGTCATCGAATAACGAGGCGAACATGCTGGATAAAATTGTTATCGCCAACCGCGGCGAGATTGCATTGCGTATCCTGCGTGCAAGTAAAGAACTGGGCATCAAGACCGTTGCTGTTCACTCAACCGCGGATCGCGATTTAAAACACGTATTGTTAGCGGATGAGACGGTCTGTATCGGCCCGGCCCCGTCCGTAAAAAGCTATCTGAATATCCCGGCGATTATTAGCGCCGCGGAGATCACCGGTGCGGTCGCTATTCACCCGGGTTATGGCTTCCTGTCCGAAAACGCAAACTTTGCCGAGCAGGTTGAGCGTTCCGGCTTTATCTTTATTGGCCCGAAAGCTGAGACTATCCGCCTGATGGGCGATAAAGTATCAGCCATCACCGCCATGAAGAAGGCAGGTGTACCAACCGTACCGGGCTCTGACGGCCCGTTGGGCGATGATATGGATGTTAACCGCGCCCACGCCAAACGCATCGGTTACCCGGTGATTATCAAAGCCTCCGGCGGCGGCGGCGGGCGTGGTATGCGCGTGGTGCGCAGCGACGCTGAACTGGCGCAATCCATCGCCATGACCAAAGCTGAAGCGAAAGCGGCTTTCAACAATGACATGGTGTATATGGAAAAATACCTGGAAAATCCTCGTCATATCGAGATCCAGGTACTGGCTGACGGCCAGGGAAATGCGATCTATCTGGCGGAACGCGACTGTTCCATGCAGCGTCGTCACCAGAAAGTGGTCGAAGAAGCGCCAGCGCCGGGTATTACGCCAGAACTGCGCCGCTACATCGGCGAACGTTGCGCAAAAGCGTGCGTTGATATCGGTTATCGTGGCGCGGGTACGTTTGAGTTCCTGTTCGAAAACGGCGAGTTCTATTTTATCGAAATGAACACCCGTATTCAGGTTGAACACCCGGTGACAGAAATGATCACCGGCGTTGACCTGATCAAAGAGCAGTTGCGTATCGCAGCTGGCCAGCCACTGTCTATCAAACAGGAAGAAGTCGTGGTAAAAGGCCACGCGGTAGAATGCCGTATCAACGCCGAAGACCCGAATACCTTCCTGCCGAGCCCGGGGAAAATCACCCGTTTCCACGCGCCGGGCGGGTTTGGCGTTCGCTGGGAATCTCATATCTACGCGGGTTATACTGTACCGCCATACTATGACTCCATGATCGGCAAGCTGATCTGCTACGGTGAAAACCGTGATGTAGCAATTGCCCGTATGAAAAATGCGCTGCAGGAACTGATCATTGATGGCATCAAAACCAACATTGACCTGCAAACCCGCATCATGAACGATGAGCACTTCCAGCATGGTGGCACCAACATCCACTATCTGGAGAAAAAACTCGGATTGCAGGAAAAATAATGCGTCCGTCCACCAACGATATGGCAAATTTATTTCTGCTCTGAGGTGGTAAATCGCAAGGGAGGCTCAAAGCCTCCCTTTCACTATCTCACTACTGTCAGCTGTTTCTGCGGGCAGTACCGCAACCTCTCTCCCTTCAACGCGCCCGGGCCCGCAAGCAATACCGTGTGCGAGTCTCACCTCTCAGGCAGAACAGCAGGCCACCCTGGCCCGTCGTAGCCCTCAGACAAAGGGTGTATCGTCAGGAATCTCACTCCCAATAAAAAAGGCGCTTCCCCATGCCGAAGAGCGCCTTTTATATCAAGCAATTAACTGATTAATATCAGTTCATGCCGTATTTTTTCAGTTTTTTACGCAGCGTACCACGGTTGATCCCCATCATCAGGGCAGCACGGGTCTGGTTACCGCGGGTGTATTGCATCACCATGTCCAACAGGGGCTGTTCTACTTCAGCCAGTACCAGCTCATACAGGTCATTGACATCCTGACCGTTCAGTTGAGCAAAATAGTTCTTCAGTGCCTGTTTAACCGAGTCACGCAGGGGTTTTTGAGTTACCTGATCCTGAGAGTTAACGGTAGAAACGGTCAGTACGTCAGAATTTACGCGTTGTTCGAACATAGTTCTGTCAGCTCTTTATTTCTATTACGCAAAATTTTCGAAGTATGCCTCCAACGCCTCCAGCTGTTCGCTGGTATCTTCTATGGCGTTGAATGTGCGCCGAAACTGGTCATCTGGAGCGTGTTCCTGGAGATACCAGGATACGTGTTTACGCGCGATTCGGTACCCTTTTGCCTGGCCATAAAAACCATGCAATTCCCGAACATGCGCACAAAGCAAGCGCTTAACCTCTACCAGCGGCAGCGGCGGCAGCAGCTCTCCAGTGTCCAGATAGTGCTGGATTTCCCGAAAGATCCAGGGTCTTCCCTGAGCCGCCCGGCCTATCATAAGGGCATCAGCCCCCGTATAGTCGAGCACAGCTCTGGCTTTAAGCGGGTCAGTAATGTCGCCATTCGCGATAACCGGAATGGAAACTGTCTGCTTAACTGCCCGAATACTGTCGTACTCAGCATCCCCATTAAACAAGCAGGCACGTGTGCGCCCGTGAATAGTCAGAGCCTGAATACCACATTCTTCAGCCAGTTGGGCAATCTCTACACAGTTACGGTGTTCCGGTTCCCAGCCGGTGCGAATCTTGAGAGTCACAGGAACATCTACCGCCTTGACGACCGCCATCAGAATGGATTTCACCTGATCGGGGTACTGCAAGAGGGCTGAACCTGCAAGCTTACGATTCACCTTTTTAGCCGGGCACCCCATATTGATATCAATAATTTGGGCACCGCTTTCCACATTAATACGGGCGGCCGCGGCCATCTCTTCCGGTACGCTACCGGCGATTTGCACGGTACGAATACCGGGTTCATCCACATGCACCATCCGTAACCGGGACTTGTCGCTCTCCCAAACCTGTGGGTTGGAGGACATCATCTCGGATACGGTCAATCCCGCTCCCATCTCGTAACACAACGTCCGGAATGGTCTGTCTGTTATGCCAGCCATAGGCGCTGCGATCAGTCGATTTCTGAGCTGGTAATGTCCGATGCGCATGAGTTAAGAAATGACCATACTGTGACTGCAAGGCGGCGTATATTACGCATTTTTTGCACGAGATGAAAGGCCAAACTTTGAGCAATCCGCTGTTGCAGATCAATGAATTCAGCACTTGCATCAGGATGAGCAATAAATTTACATATTAATCATTATGTTAGATGTTATTGAATAATTTGTGTCCATTTATAAAATCGTAAAACTTCTCGATTTTTCTCAGATAAAGATTGCGTTTCGGAGCCCAGAGCGCTGTTTTTGCAATCAAAGAGAACGCCATAATGCGATCTAAATCGCATTTCCTGACGTCATTAAGCAGCAACTGGAAACAACAATACGGCCCGCAGGCCGTATCCGATGCTTACTTTTTATAACCAGTAATTCGGCACCACTCGTCTTTTTCGACCACAGGGTCAAGTACAAAGAGATCGGTATAGGCTTCACAGACGCTCTCCGACTGACTGGCAAGAATGCCGGAAAGGCCCAGTAAACCGCCTGTAACGGGCAGTACGCTGATGAGCGGGGCCAACTCGCGCAAAGGGCCAGCCAGAATGTTTGCGACCACCACATCGGCTTTCATGGCTTCTGGCTGATCCTGAGGCAGATAAAGTTCCAGTCGGCCGGAAACCCCATTGCGCTCGGCATTATCACGACTGGCCTGAATAGCCTGTGGATCGATATCAATGCCAATCGCTTTCGCTGCACCAAGTTTTAATGCCGCGATGGCCAGAATGCCGGAGCCGCAACCAAAATCAATAATCGTTTTGCCTTTAAGATCGAGTCCGTCGAGCCACTGTAAACACATCGCAGTCGTGGGATGCGTACCGGTACCAAACGCCAGACCTGGGTCCAGCATCACATTAACGGCGTTTTCATCCGGAACCTCACGCCAGCTCGGGCAAATCCACAGACGTTTACCGAAGCACATCGGATGGAAGTTATCCATCCACTCGCGCTCCCAGTCTTTATCTTCCAGTTGTTCTATTTTATGCACAAAACCGCGCCCCAATAGCCGGTGCTGTTCGAGAATGGCAACCACCTCTTTCATGTCGGTTTCAGCATCAAACAAACCAATAACGTCAGTATCCCCCCACAAACGGGTTTCACCGGGCAAAGGTTCAAATACTGGCGTATCGTGAGTATCCTGGAAAGTAATAGAAACGGAGCCCGCGTCCATCAGAGCATCACTCAGCTCTTCCGCATTAGCACCAGTCGTATTCAGTTTCAGTTGGATCCATGGCATGACAGAACTCTTTATTTATTGGTAGTCAATGTAGCAGCTTGCGGCGCGGAGGAACCAAAACGGTTTCCGGCCAGAAAAGCCAGCAAACTCAGCAGTAACGAGGGCACAATTGGATGGAAACCCAGGTACTGAATATTAAAAGTAGCGAGCAGGGCATACAGCACGCCGCCAACAATCATGGCGCTCAATGCGCCTTGCGCATTCGCTTGTTCCAAGTACAGGCCAAACACCAGCGGCCAAAGGAACACCGCTTCAAGTCCACCGAATGCCAGAAGATTGAGCCAGATAATCATTTCTGGCGGACGCCAGGCAGCCAGCATCATCAGGATCCCCAGCACTAACGTAGTGATCGTTGAGATCCGCTTGAGTTTTTGCTCATTATGTCTTTTCGTCGGCTGAGCGCTGAGCCAAAGATCTTTAATGATCGTAGCTGACGCCTGTAATAAATGGGCATTTACATTCGACATAATCGCCGCTATCGGCGCCGCCAGGAATAACCCCGCAGCCCACGGCGGCAAAACGCGTACCATCAGCGTTGGAATCACCTGATCCGGAATGGTCAGGTCGGGTAGTACTGCTCTTCCCAGCGCACCAGCCAGATGCATACCAAACATCAAAATAGCGACAACGATAGTACCGATTACGATCCCGCGGTGGACAGCCTTGCTATCTTTATAAGAGATACAGCGCACGGCTGTGTGCGGCAGGCCAATAACGCCGAAACACACCAGGACCCAGAAGGATGTCATAAAAGCCGGAGTAAGGATATCATTCGCGCCATGTGGCGAAATTAGCTGCGGATCGATGTGTTGTAATGTATCTACAGCATTATGCAGGCCACCTGCCGCATGAACGACGCCAACCAGTAGCACGATTGTACCGATCAGCATCACCATACCTTGCATGGTGTCGTTGAGGACGCTGGCGCGAAAACCGCCGAAAGCCGTGTACAACACGATAGTGATACCAAAAATAAGCAGGCCCGTTTCATACTTGATGCCGGCGGCGGTCTCCAGCAGTCGGGCGCCGCCGATAAATTGCACGGCAATAGCACCGACAAAAGCAACCAGCAGGCTTACGCTGGCTATCCATACGACCGCCCGGCTTTGATAGCGCGCCAATAACATGTCATTCAGCGTTATCGCATTGTAGCGACGCGCCAGGATAGCGAATTTCTTGCCGAGAATACCCAGTGACAGCCAAATTGTCGGTACCTGAATCATGGCCAGGAGCACCCAGCCAAGCCCATATTTATAGGCTGCTCCCGGCCCGCCAATAAATGAACTGGCGCTAATGTAAGTGGCAGTTAACGTCATCGCGAGGACGAAGCCACCCATTGAACGACTGCCAAGAAAATATTCGCTAAGAAAACTGCCGTTGCTGCGCTTGCACATTGCGTAAAACGATAGACCGAATACCACCAGCAGGTAAACGAGCAGCACAATGATGATTTCAAACTTCATCATTATCCTCCAGAGAGATATCGCGGAAAATGAAATGCACCATGGCCCAGCACAGCAGGATAAATAGCAGCGGTACCAACAGGCAGGCTAATTCGAACCAGTACGGCAGACCCGTAATGCCAATACCGCCTTCTGGCAGATAAGCGGTAGCCAGCCAGGCAGCAAGATAGAGAAGGGTAAGCCACAGCGCCCAGCGCGCTTCTTTATGGGCCTGAACAAACCGTTTGTCCATGGAAGGTATCTTCCTTAATGGTGGTGATACATGAAACGGGCAATTCTACGGCAATCGCCGGGATGGGGAAAACTATCTGGCAGGAAATTTCGCCATTAGCGCTGACATTAGCTTAATGCTGGCGTATTTGAAAAGTGTCACGGGCAGCCGTTGCTACGCAATGTTCAACGATAAACAGTAGATAAAACAAAAGGCCCAGTCTTGCGACTGGGCCTTTTGTTTTATTTGATGTCTGGCAGTTCCCTACTCTCGCATGGGGAGACCCCACACTACCATCGGCGCTACGGCGTTTCACTTCTGAGTTCGGCATGGGGTCAGGTGGGACCACCGCGCTACAGCCGCCAGACAAATTCTTTTCTAAAGTGCCGAACGTTAACCATATTAAGTGGTGCTGATACCCAGAGTCGAACTGGGGACCTCACCCTTACCAAGGGTGCGCTCTACCAACTGAGCCATATCAGCACGCTAAATTTGATGCCTGGCAGTTTATGAATCACTTCATGATTCACCTTTCGGGCCGTTGCTTCACAACGTTCAAAAGCTTTCGCTTTTGTCCTGCTCTCTGTCGAGTAGTGAACTGCCTCGAAAGTCTGTGCCATACTTCTAATTTGATGCCTGGCAGTTCCCTACTCTCGCATGGGGAGACCCCACACTACCATCGGCGCTACGGCGTTTCACTTCTGAGTTCGGCATGGGGTCAGGTGGGACCACCGCGCTACGGCCGCCAGGCAAA